>NZ_AVOF01001016.1:0-506 GCF_000465935.2 Pseudomonas sp. EGD-AK9 | reverse complement strand
TATGTAAATGAAAATAAATCATTCAGCCTATTAAAAATGACCCCTGGGAAACCGAATAGCATAACCGCTCAAAGAAATAAATACCGCTAAAGATTGATCCGGTGTAAGATAAGGGTAATCATTACCGCCAGGAGAAAAATATGAAAAAAAACAAATTTCAAATTAAAAGAGAAGCAACATTTGAAAGTTTTATAGACGCTGGCGTGAATTTGTTGATTGACCGAGCGTATGATCCGGTTTCTGTAGAAGATATCAGCAGAGCCGCCGGGTACAGCAAAGGAGCATTTTATGTTCATTTTGTCAGCAAGGACGATTTTCTGCTGTATCTTCTAGAAAAACGTCAGATGAAAAAAAAGATCATTATAGGGTATCTTGATCAAATGGAGCGGGAGTCAGTGAAATCGCTGACATTGGACGAGGCTGCAAAACATGCTGCAGAACTGCTTTATTCCTATTACATAAATAAGCCGTCGTGAGACATCACCGCGTTTGCCATGAACATGCCG
>NZ_AVOF01001015.1:0-507 GCF_000465935.2 Pseudomonas sp. EGD-AK9 | reverse complement strand
ACCTTCTTTAAGTGGTTTTGGAGTGTTGTCAACAAGTTCTTTAGCTTCTTTCAAGCCAAGACCAGTGATTTCACGTACAACTTTGATAACTTTGATTTTTTGAGATCCTGCACCAGCAAGGATAAGATCGAATTCGCTTTGCTCTTCAGCAGCTCCGCCAGCAGCAGCTCCGCCAGCTACAGCTACAGGAGCAGCAGCAGTTACGCCAAATTCTTCTTCGATTGCTTTTACTAGGTCGTTCAATTCAAGTACAGTTGCTTCTTTAACGGAAGCAATGATTTCTTCGATATTTAAAGCCATTTGTAATTCCTCCATTTTGTTTTAATTTATGAAAAACTGATTAGATTAAGCGCCTTGTTCTTCCTTTTGTTCTGCCACAGCTTTTGCAGCAAGAGCAAGGTTGCGAACTGGAGCTTGAAGTACGCTAAGCAACATAGAAAGCAAGCCTTCGCGTGATGGAAGTTCAGCAAGAGCTTTCACTTCTTCAACAGTAGAAACTTTACCTTC
>NZ_AVOF01001014.1:0-509 GCF_000465935.2 Pseudomonas sp. EGD-AK9 | reverse complement strand
AGTTACCGGAGAAGACTGTCAATGATTATTGCGCTGGATACTTACCTCGTTTTAAATTCAGTTATTGCAGGATATCAATTTTTAAAAGATTCCTATCAATTTTATGACTCCGGAGCATTACTGCTTACCGCTGTCAGCTTGCTCCTCAGCTATCATGTGTGTGCTTTCCTGTTCAATCAGTATAAACAGGTGTGGACATACACCGGGCTTGGCGAGCTGATTGTCCTGCTTAAGGGCATTACGCTTTCAGCCGCTGTGACTGGTATCATTCAGTATGCTGTGTATCACACGATGTTCTTCCGTCTGTTAACCGCTTGCTGGGTGCTTCAACTTTTGTCTATTGGAGGGACCCGTATTTTATCCAGAGTATTAAACGAAAGCATCAGGAAAAAACGCTGCGCCTCGTCCCGCGCGCTGATTATCGGGGCGGGCTCAGGTGGGACTCTGATGGTCAGGCAGCTGCTTTCGAAAGATGAACCTGATATCATACCCGTCGCTTTTATTGATGA
>NZ_AVOF01001013.1:0-510 GCF_000465935.2 Pseudomonas sp. EGD-AK9 | reverse complement strand
GTATTCATCTGTGAAATAGACACACAACACTAAAATACAAAATGCCAAAAATTCAGTGGCGTGCAAAGTGTGCTTCAGTTTGCTTGGCAGCCTGTTGGAAGACAGCCTTTTCATTGGCCATACCAAAGCCAAGGCACATCCGATGAGAAGTTCAAACGAACGAGTGTCTGTGCCATAGTAAACGCGGCTCGGATCTCCGCCAGGTTCATACAGTACGCTCATCATCACGGCTGAACAAAGCGCAAGCAATGATATCACCGCAGCCAATCTGGCGCGGCTTTTCATTATGTACATTCCAACAACTAAGAACATCGGCCATATGATATAAAATTGTTCTTCAATCGCCAGCGACCAAAGGTTTTTTAGAGGTGATGGGGAACCGAAACTATCAAAATATGATAGCTTGTGAAAAATAAACCACCAATTGCTCATATAAAAGAGAGAAGAGATCGCATCTCCACGTACAGTGTGCAATAGTTCTCGATCAAACAATACGACCCACACAACAGT
>NZ_AVOF01001012.1:0-510 GCF_000465935.2 Pseudomonas sp. EGD-AK9 | reverse complement strand
GTGTCTTTTCAGCTTTCTGTTGACCGGCGCAGTGTTTCATAATGTCCAGCAAAAAGTGTTCAATCCTGTTAATAAGCTGCTCCATTGTGTTTCTATGAAAGCGGGCTGGCGGATAACTAAGATTGAAATGGAGCTTTTTGTCTGCTGCCATTGCACTCATCTCAATGATTTGATCACGCTTCCATGTATGAGTGATATCCTTTCCGCTTCCAAGGCTTGATGGACGGAAGGTGTCCTGTCTTTCGATGTCGTTGAACTGGCCCAAATAGTTAAAGCTGATTTCAGGTGTTTTTGAAAACGTAATGCTTTTATTTTCAGGATGTGTAAGGTATTTCAGCATACCGTAACCTACCCCTTTGTTTGGTATCCGGCCCAGTGTATCTTTAACGGTTTTTACTGCGGTTCCGAGCTCATCTCTATGATTTTCAAAGCTTATGAGGGCCGGGTACATGGATGTAAACCAGCCGACCGTCCTGCTGATATCTAACTCTGGCAGAATGTGTTCTCTCC
>NZ_AVOF01001011.1:0-511 GCF_000465935.2 Pseudomonas sp. EGD-AK9 | reverse complement strand
CCTTTCGGGCATTGACGTTAACATTATGATTCCGAACAAGCCCGATCACGCCTTTGTATACTGGGCGACACTTTCGTATATCGGCGATCTGCTGAAAGCCGGAGCCACTGTCTATATTTACGATAACGGCTTTATTCACGCGAAAACCATCGTGGTGGATGACGAAATCGCGTCAGTCGGCACAGCCAACATTGATGTCCGAAGCTTCAGGCTGAATTTTGAGGTTAATGCATTTATATACGATATCACCATTGCTAAAAAACTGGTTTCAACTTTTAAAGAAGATTTGCTAGTATCCAGAAAATTCACCTATGAGGAGTATCTGCAGCGCCCGTTGTGGATTCGAATAAAAGAATCCGTCTCGCGGCTGTTGTCGCCGATCTTATAAGATGCGCCAAAAACCCCCGGCCTTTACGGCCGGGGGTTTTCCTGATGGTCACAGTAAATGATGATCGCATCCCGCAAAAAAGCGGCAAGACCTTCTCCATATTGATTGATTGAATCGGTAAAT
>NZ_AVOF01001010.1:0-511 GCF_000465935.2 Pseudomonas sp. EGD-AK9 | reverse complement strand
GGCGGCGAACGGCTCCTGCACCTGCAGCAGCGGCTCGTGCCAGCCGGCGCCGGCCTCGGCGTAGTGCCAGCGCTTGAGCTGGGGGATGCTCAGCGCGCCCGCGGTGCCGGCCAGCAGGTAGCAGGGCTGCTCGGCCTGGCGCGGGTAGACCGGGTTCTCGCCGGAAGCCAGCTCCCAGCTCCAGGGCGCGGCCACCGCGTCGGAGCCGGTCAGGCTGCCCAGGGCACCGCTGGCGAACTGCAGCAGGATGGCGGCGCTGTCCTCGTTGGCGAAGCCGCGCACGCCGTTGCTGGTGAAGGCCTGCACCTGGCGCACCTCGCCGCACAGGTGGCGCAGCAGGTCGAGGTCGTGGATCAGGTTGGTCAGCAGCAGCCCGGCGCCGGCCTCGCGGCGCCAGGGGATGGCGTAGTAGCTGTCGGGCTTGCGCAGCTGCCACAGCGCGGTGACGGTGGTCAGGCGGCCGAGCGCGCCCGCCTCGATCAGCTCGCGGGCGCGCACGATCAGCGGGTTG
>NZ_AVOF01001009.1:0-513 GCF_000465935.2 Pseudomonas sp. EGD-AK9 | reverse complement strand
GCCACCTGCTGCGCCGCCGCGCGCCAGCCCAGGCAGGCGCCGAACACAGCGCCCGAGCCCTGCAGGTAACGCCCCCAATGCCGCGTGCTCAGCGGGCGGTAATCGGGGCCGTCGTCCAGGCGCAGCACCAGGCAATGGCGCTGCAGCAGCTCGGCGAAGGGCTTGAAACGGCTGTGGTAGAGCGGATTGGGGCAGAGTCCGGCGGGCGCGTAGTTGGAACTCAACAGCAGGATGCAATCCAGGCTCAGCAGGTGCTGCAGCAGGCGCCCGAGGAGGATCGCATCGCCGATGTCGTGCACGTGGAACTCGTCGAGGTAGAACAGCTGCGTCTCGCTCGCCAGCGCCGCGGCCACCCGCCGCAGCGGATCGGCCTGCCCGCCGTGGGTCAGCGCACGTCGCTGCACCTCCTGCAGCAACGCGTGCACATGCAGGCGCCGCTTGGCTGCGACCGGCGCGGCCTGGAACAGGGCATCGAGCAGCAGGCTCTTGCCGCGCCCGACGCCGCCCCAGAGA
>NZ_AVOF01001008.1:0-513 GCF_000465935.2 Pseudomonas sp. EGD-AK9 | reverse complement strand
CAAAAGATTAAAAGGGTTCGATGTTCGCTATTTAACGGGAACGGACGAGCATGGACAAAAGATCCAGCAAAAAGCTGAACAGGAAAACATTACACCTCAGGAGTATGTGGATCGCGCAGCGGCAGATATTCAAAAACTGTGGAAGCAGCTTGAAATCTCAAACGACGACTTTATCCGCACGACAGAAAAACGGCATAAAGTTGTCATTGAAAAGGTGTTTCAAAAGCTTCTTGATAACGGGGACATCTATCTTGATGAGTATGAAGGCTGGTACAGCATCCCTGATGAAACGTTCTACACGGAAACTCAGCTCGTTGATATTGAGCGGAATGAAAAGGGAGAGGTCATCGGCGGGAAAAGCCCTGACAGCGGTCACCCAGTTGAATTGATCAAAGAGGAATCTTATTTCTTCCGCATGGGGAAATACGCGGATCGTCTTCTGAAATACTATGAAGAAAACCCGACATTCATTCAGCCAGAATCACGCAAAAACGAAATGATTAATAACTTTAT
>NZ_AVOF01001007.1:0-512 GCF_000465935.2 Pseudomonas sp. EGD-AK9 | reverse complement strand
CCCCGGGTTGGCGTCAAACGCCTGCTGCAGTGCCTGTTTTGCTGCATCTGTCACATGTATGTTCATAAGGTGAAACCCCCGTTTTCATCATTTTCGCTATTGTAGCATACAACACTGCCATTCGCATTGTTTCTGCCTTTTTTCCACCGCTTCGCATTTTCTTCTGCAGTCTTGATCCACTCATCTTTCCCTTGTATGTACTGATTGATGCTGTCAGGATGCTGGGCCGCCAGCCGTTTTTTGAGAACGGCGTATTCTTTCGCTATGTTTGGATGAGCTCTGAGATAATCTCTGAATAACAGATGCCTTTCAATAGCAGGGTTTCCCTGTTCGTACATATGGACATGATGAGTGCGTTTATTTCCGCCCTTTTGGAAATAACGCCTGCCCGCTATGCCGTTCTCACCTTTTGGTGTATAGCCGTTAGCCTTCATTTGTTCATCAAATTGGCTCACGGCTTCAATGCTTCTGACTTCAATTAACATATCAATGATTGGCTTCGCTGCCATGTT
>NZ_AVOF01001006.1:0-13173 GCF_000465935.2 Pseudomonas sp. EGD-AK9 | reverse complement strand
CTGCGCGCGGCGCGCCCGGCGCCGCGCGACGGCGGGGTGACGGCCTTCGTGCGCGACTACCTGGAGGCGCACTATGCCGAAGCGGTCAGCCTGGAGCAGTTGGCCGGGCTGGTGCAGCGCCATCCGCGCCACCTGATCGAAGCCTTTCGCCGCGCCTATGGCGTGCCGCCGCACACCTACCTGCTGCAGCGCCGCGTGCGCGAAGCCAAACGCCTGCTGCTGGGCGAGCAGGCGCCGCTGGCGGTGGCGCTGAGCTTGGGCTTCTACGATCAGGCGCATTTTGCCGGGACCTTCAAGCGTTTTACCGGCGTCACCCCCGGCCAGTTCCGGCGCGGCGCGGTGACCTGAGTTTTCTCCAAGACTCCGGCGCAGGGCCCTCGGGAAACTGATCGCCCTGTTCGCCGGAGGTCGCTTTCGATGTCTGCCTTGTTCGTGCTGGTGGCCAGCACCCATTTCGCCGCCCTGCTGTCGCCGGGGCCGGACTTCTTGCTGCTGATTCGTACCGCCCTCGGCGACGGCCGGCGTCAGGCCGATGGCTGCGCCGCCGGTATCGCCCTGGCCAATCTGCTGAGCATGCTGCTGGTGTCGCTGGCCCTGGGCCTGTTGCCGGGGCAGGGCGGTGGCTTCTGGCGCGTGCTGCAGGCGCTGGGCGGCGCCTACTTCGCCTGGATCGGCCTGCAGGCCTTGCTGTCGCGGCGTGAGCTGAACCTGCCATCGGGACAGCAGGCGGCGGCCGGCAGCTGGTGGCGCGGGCTGCGCCAAGGGCTGTTGGCCAGCAGCCTCAATCCCAAGCTGCCGCTGTTCTATGCCGGGTTGTTCGGCGTGCTGCGCGAGGCGGCCATGCCGGTCTGGGGGCTGGTCCTGGCCATGGCCTGGATGACCCTGGTGGTCTGGCTGTGGGATCTGGCGCTGGTGCGCCTGCTCGGCCGGCGACGCTGGCGGGGCTGGCTGCAGCGCCGGGTACGCTGGCTGGACCGCGGCTGCGGGGCGCTGCTGCTGGCGCTGGGGAGCTGGCTGTTGCTGGGCGCTTTGGGCTGAAGGGGGGCGGCTGGTGCGGATGCAATCCGGCAATCGCCTGCCGCCACAGTCCCGGATCGCATCCGGGCGCTACGTAGCAGCCAGCTTGCCGGCGATCGCCGCGACGCCGCTCAGCGCCGCTTGAGCAGCCAGCGCTGCGGGCCGGGCTGGTACTCGGGCATCTCGTCGAACTGGGCGCGGTTGTGCGCCTCGAAGATGCGCAGCTGGTCGCCCTCGTGGACGAACAGCCAGGGGCTGCCCTGGTCGCCCGCCTGCAGCCACAGGCTGTCGTGTTCGCCGCTCATGGCCGCGCAGTCGCCGGCCAGGCACAGGGCGAAGCGTTCGGCGCCGGGCAGGCCCTGGACCTGGCCGTCGGCGGCGAAACGCACCAGGCCGCCCTGGCCCAGGCCCTCGGCGATCAGCCAGTCGCCGCCGAGGTAGTCGCGGTACAGCGCCTGCTCGAAGCTGCTGCCCAGCGGCGCGCCGTTGCTCTGGCCGGTACTGCGGGCGAAGCGCTGCTCCGGCCAGTAGCCGCTGGCCACCTGGGTCAGCTGGCCGCCCTGCAGGCTCAGCTGCTCCTGGTAGTCGCCGTAGAAGGTCACCTGCCAGCGCCCGTCGCCGGCCGCCTGCAGGCGCCCTTCGGCCAGTTCGAAACCGTTGCTGTAGCTGGCCTGCTGGCGCTCGGGGTCGATCTGCCATTCCAGGTTCGGCCCGTAGGCCAGCAGCGCTTCGCGCAGGCGGCCGCTTTCGCGCGCGGCGTCGATGGCCGCCTGGTTGATCCAGGTGCCGCTCGGGTCGTTGCTCGGGGTGCCGGCGCAGCCGACCAGCAGGGCGCTGCACAGCAGCAGGGAAAGCAGGCGCATGGCGGTCTCCATGCCGGGCGGGAAGAGAGGGCGGGGCAGCGGGCCCCGCCGCAGGACTTACTCGAGAACCAGAATAGCGTCCATTTCCACCTGCGCGCCGCGCGGCAGGGCGGCCACGCCGATGGCGGCGCGGGCCGGGTAGGGCTGCTCGAAGTAGCGGCCCATGACTTCGTTGACCTTGGCGAAGTGGGAGAGGTCGGTGAGGAAGATGTTCAGCTTGACGATGTCCTTGAACGAGCCGCCGGCGGCTTCGGCCACCGCCTTGAGGTTCTCGAACACCTGCACGGTCTGCGCCTCGAAGCCTTCGACCAGCTCCATGCTGACCGGGTCCAGCGGGATCTGTCCAGACATGTAGAGGGTGTTGCCGGCCTTGATCGCCTGGGAGTAGGTGCCGATGGCGGCCGGGGCCTTGTCGCTGGTGATGACGGTCTTGCTCATGAATCGCTCCTTGGAAAAGGCAGCTTCAAGCCATGGGCCTCGAGCTGCAAGTAAAGGCGGCTGTCAGGCTACAGGCTGCAAATGGCAGGCTCAAGAAACCGGCTGGTGCTTGTCGCTTGCAGCTTGAAATTTGTCGCTGGCGCTAGGCGCGCACCCGGGTGATACGCATTACGCCCTTGATCGCGCGCAGCTTCTTGATCACCCGGGCCAGGTGCACGCGGTCATGCACGCTGACCACCAGTTGCACCACGCTGATGCGGCCGTCGCGTTCGTCCATGCTGATCTTCTCGATGTTGCCGTCAGCGGCATTGACGCTGCTGGCCAACAGGGCGATCAGGCCGCGCTGGTGCTCCAGCTCGACGCGCAGTTCGACGTTGAACTCGCCGGTGACATCCTTGGCCCAGTTGAGCTGGATGCATTTCTCCGGGTTGTGGCGGATATCGACGATGTTGCGGCAGCTTTCCATGTGCACCACCATGCCCTTGCCGGCCGACAGGTGGCCGACGATGGGGTCGCCTGGGATAGGTGTGCAGCATTTGGCGTAGCTCAGCACCAGGCCCTCGGTGCCGCGAATGGCCAGCGGCCCCTCGCTGCTCGGCAGGGTCTCGTCGCCACTTTCGGCCAGCAGGCGGCGGGCCACCACGTAGGCCATGCGGTTGCCCAGGCCGATGTCTTCCAGCAGGTCCTCGATGACGTCCTGGCGGTATTCGCCGAGCACGGCCTGCACCCGCTCGGGGGCGATCTTCTCCAGGTGCGTGTCGAAGCTGGCCAGCACCTTGTTCAGCAGGCGCTCGCCGAGGCTGATGGATTCCGAGCGGCGCTGCTGCTTGAGGGCGTGGCGGATATGGGTGCGTGCCTTGCCGGTGACCACGAAGTTGAGCCAGGCCGGGTTGGGCCGCGCGCCCGGTGCGGTGACGATTTCCACCGTCGAGCCGCTCTCCAGCGCCTGCGACAGCGGCGCCAGGCGGCGGTTGATGCGGCAGGCGATGCAGGTGTTGCCGACGTCGGTGTGCACCGCGTAGGCGAAGTCGACCGCGGTGGAGCCTTTCGGCAGCTCCATGATGCGGCCCTTGGGCGTGAACACGTAGACCTCGTCGGGGAACAGGTCGATCTTCACGCTCTCGATAAATTCCAGCGAGTTGCCGGCGCGCTGCTGCAGCTCCAGCACGCCCTTGACCCACTGCCGTGCCCGGGCGTGGTTGCCCTTGGGCGTTTCGTCCTCGTTGGACTTGTACAGCCAGTGCGCGGCGATGCCGTTGTTGGCCATCTCCTCCATCTCGCGGGTGCGGATCTGGATCTCGATGGGCACGCCGTGCATGCCGAACAGCGTGGTGTGCAGCGACTGGTAGCCGTTGGCCTTGGGAATCGCGATGTAGTCCTTGAAGCGGCCGGGCAGGGGTTTGTACAGGTTGTGCACGGCGCCGAGCACGCGGTAGCAGGTGTCGACCTTGTCGACGATGATGCGGAAGGCGTAGACGTCCATGATCTCGTTGAACGCCCGGCGCTTGCCGCGCATCTTCTGGTAGATGCTGTAGAGGTGCTTCTCGCGGCCGAGCACCTCGCCCTCCATGCCTTCGCGCTGCAGGCAGGCCTTGATCGACTCCTCGATCTTGTTGACGATTTCTTTGCGGTTGCCCCGAGCGCGGCGCACGGCGGCGCGGATGCGCTCGGAGCGCATCGGGTGCATGGCCTTGAAGCCCAGATCCTCGAACTCCACGCGCATGGCATGCATGCCCAGGCGGTTGGCGATGGGCGCGTAGATTTCCAGGGTTTCCTTGGCGATACGTCGGCTCTTCTCGTGCGGCATGGCATCGAGGGTGCGCATGTTGTGCAGGCGGTCGGCGAGCTTGACCAGGATCACGCGGATGTCGCGGGCCATGGCCATGGCCATCTTCTGGAAGTTCTCGGCCTGCGCCTCGGCCTTGGTCTCGAAGTTCATCTGGGTCAGCTTGCTGACCCCGTCGACCAGTTCGGCCACGGTCTCGCCGAACTGCGCGTTGAGCGCTTCCTTGGCGATGCCGGTGTCTTCGATGACGTCGTGCAGCATGGCGGCCATCAGGCTCTGATGGTCCATGTGCATGTCGGCGAGGATGCTGGCCACGGCCAGCGGGTGGGTCACGTAGGCTTCGCCGCTGCGGCGGCGCTGGCCATCGTGCGCCTGTTCGGCGTAGAAGTAGGCGCGGCGGACCAGGTTGACCTGGTCGTGGCCGAGGTAGGCCGAAAGTCGGTCGGCGAGAGCGTCTATGCCAGCCATGGGAGGTTCCCCCGTTGGCAGCCGTGGCTCTGCGCCGTGCGACTTCGACCCGGCTTCATCGGCTTACAGAGGCTCGTTGGCCTCTTCCTCGAAGGCGGCGAACAGCGGTTCTTCTTCGACGATGTCTTCCTGGGCGACCACTTCGTAGTCCACCAGGCCGGCGGCGATTTCGCGCAGGGCGACGACGGTGGGCTTGTCGTTTTCCCAGGCCACTTTCGGCTCTTTGCCGCCGGTGGCCAGCTGGCGCGAACGCTTGGTCGCGAGCATGACCAGTTCGAAGCGGTTATCAACGTTGTCCAGGCAATCTTCGACGGTAACGCGAGCCATGGTGTTCCTCGTAACTTGTGCGGATAGGCTTGGCCCGAGCGGGCGAGCGGACTGAATAGTCTAAAAAATCACCAGCGACAATGGAAGCGCTGATTTTCTGCGGCGCCACCGTCAGGCGGCGCGCGCCGGGTCAGGCCAGCAACTCGCTGAGCAGACCGGCGTGGCGCTGCTGCTGAGTTTCCTGGCGCAACTGGTTGCTGCGGAAAATCGCCTTGAGGTCGCTCAGGGCGTGGGCGAAATCGTCGTTGATCACCAGGTAGTCGTACTCGACGTAGTGGCTCATCTCGCTGACCGCCTCGCGCATGCGCCGCTCGATGATCTCGCCGCTGTCCTGGCCGCGGTTGGTCAGGCGGTGGCGCAGCGCTTCCTGGGTCGGCGGCAGGATGAAGATGGATTTCGACTGCGGCATCAGCCGGCGCACCTGCTGCGCGCCCTGCCAGTCGATTTCCAGGATCAGGTCGAAGCCCGCGGCCAGGGTCTGCTCGACCCAGCGCTGCGAGGTGCCGTAGAGGTTGTCGAAGACCTGGGCATGCTCGAGGAACTCGCTGCGCTCGAGCATGGCGTTGAACTGGGCGTGGTCGACGAAGTGGTAGTTGACCCCGTCCACCTCGCCCGGACGCATGGCGCGGGTGGTGTGCGACACCGACACGCGAATCTGCGCCTCGCTGTCGATCAGCGCCTTGACCAGGCTGGTCTTGCCGGCGCCGGAGGGCGCGGAAACGATATAGAGAATGCCGGTGGTGACGGTCATGGATGCTTCCCGGAAAACGTTATGCGAAGCCTAGCAGCGGCTTACTCGATGTTCTGTACCTGTTCGCGCATCTGCTCGATCAGGACTTTCAAATTGACCGCGGCCTGGGTGCTGCGCGTATCGAAGGCCTTGGAACCGAGGGTGTTGGCCTCGCGGTTGAGTTCCTGCATGAGGAAATCCAGTCGCCGGCCGGCGGCGCCGCCGGCCTTGAGCACCCGGCGCACCTCACTGACGTGGGTGCTCAGGCGATCCAGTTCCTCGGCGACGTCGCTCTTCTGCGCCAGCAGCACCAGCTCCTGCTCCAGGCGCTGCGGGTCGAGTTCGGCCTGCAGTTCGGCGAAACGGGTCTCGATCTTGGCGCGCTGAGCGGCGAGCATCTGCGGCACCAGTTCGCGCAGTGCGGCGACCTCGGCGAGGATGGCGTCCAGGCGCTCACCCAGCAGCTTGGCCAGCTCGGCGCCTTCGCGGGCGCGGCTGGCCTTGAGCTCGCCCAGCGCCTGGTCGAACAGCGCCAGGGCGGCGGCATTCAGCGCCTGCGGGTCGGCGGCGTCGGCCACCAGCACGCCGGGCCAGCCCAGCACTTCCAGCGGGTTGAGCGGCGCCGGTTGCTGGATCAGCGCGGCCACCTGCTCGGCGGCGGCGATCAGTTGACGGGCGCGCTCGCCGTCGACCTGCAGCGGCTTGCCGGCATTGTCCTCGGCGAAGCGCAGGGTGCATTCCACCTTGCCGCGCGACAGGCCCTGGCGCAGGGCTTCGCGCACCGCGCCTTCGAGGTCGCGGAAGGCGTCCGGCAGGCGCAGGTGCGGTTCCAGGTAACGGTGGTTGACCGAGCGCAGCTCCCAGCTCAGGGTGCCGTGCGCGGTTGCCTGCTCGCAGCGGGCGAAGGCCGTCATGCTGTGAACCATGGGGTACCTCTCGGAAAGTCGGCTCGAAAGGCGGGCGATTGTAGCGCAGTGCGTCGGCGCTACCCAATTCGGCATGTCGCCTGTGCCGCCGGGCCCCTATAATGCGGGCAGATTTCACTCAAGAAGTAGGTATTGTCCCGATGAAACGTCCCAGTGGCCGCGCCGCCGATCAGTTGCGCTCGATTCGCATCACCCGCAACTACACCAAGCACGCCGAGGGTTCGGTACTGGTGGAATTCGGCGACACCAAGGTGATCTGCACGGTCAGCGTCGAGTCCGGCGTGCCGCGTTTCCTCAAGGGCCAGGGCCAGGGCTGGCTGACCGCCGAGTACGGCATGCTGCCGCGCGCCACCGGCGAGCGTAACCAGCGCGAAGCCAGCCGCGGCAAGCAGGGCGGGCGCACCCTGGAGATCCAACGGCTGATCGGCCGTTCGCTGCGCGCCGCGCTGGACATGAGCAAGCTGGGCGAGAACACCCTGTACGTCGACTGCGACGTGATCCAGGCCGACGGCGGCACCCGCACCGCCTCGATCACCGGCGCCATGGTCGCCCTGATCGACGCGCTGAAGGTGCTGAAGAAGCGCGGCGCACTCAAGGGCGAGCCGCTCAAGCAGATGATCGCCGCGGTGTCGGTGGGCATCTACCAGGGCGAGCCGGTGCTCGATCTGGACTACCTGGAAGACTCCGCCGCCGAGACCGACCTCAACGTGGTGATGACCAATGCCGGCGGCTTCATCGAGGTGCAGGGCACCGCCGAAGGAGCGCCGTTCCAGCCGCACGAGTTCAACGCCATGCTGGCCCTGGCGCAGAAGGGCATGAACGAGCTGTTCGAACTGCAGCAGGCGGCCCTGGTCGACTGACCTTTTCCCCGAGCAAGGAGCACCACTATGAGCGACGACGCGCAAACCCCGATTCCGACGCCTAGCCAGGAAGCCCGTCAATGGGCGATGTTCTGCCACTTCGCCGCCTTTCTCGGCCTGGTGTTCCCCTTCGGCAACCTGCTCGGCCCGCTGATCGTCTGGCAGATCAAGAAGGACCTCGATCCCTTCGTCGACGCCCAGGGCAAGGAGGCGCTGAACTTCCAGATCAGCGTGGCGCTGGCGGCGGTGGTCTGCTTCATCCTGATGGTGGTGGTGATCGGTTTCCCGCTGCTGGTGCTGCTGGGCATCGCCGCGCTGGTGCTGACCATCATCGCCGGGATCAAGGCCAACGAAGGCCAGGCTTACCGCTATCCCTTCGCCTGGCGCCTGCTGAAGTAGCCACGGGCGCGCAATAAAAAAGCCGGCGCGATGCCGGCTTTTTTCTACCTGTCGATCAGACGCTGAGAATCCAGTCGTAGTCGACGATCAGCGGCGCATGCTGGGAGAAGCGCGGCTGGCGCGGCAGGCGCGCGGTGCGCACGCTGCGGCGCATGCCCGGGGTGAGCAGCTGGTAGTCGAAGCGGTAGCCCAGGTTGAGCATTTCCGCCTGCTCGCTGTCCGGCCACCAGCTGAACTGGTCGCCTTCGCGGCTGACTTCGCGCAGGGCGTCGACATAGCCCATGCTGCCGATCACCTCATCCAGCCAGGCGCGCTCGGGCGCGAGGAAGCCCGGCGACTGCTGACAGTCGCGCCAGTTCTTCACGTCCAGCTTCTGGTGCGCCACGTGCAGCGAGCCGCAGTAGATGTACTCGCGACGCTTGCGCCGTTGCTTGTCCAGATAATGGGTGAAGTCGTCCATGAACTTGAACTTCTGGTTCAAGCTCTCGTCGCCGTCCCGCCCCGATGGCAGCAGCAGGGTAGCGATACTTACCTTGTCGAAATCGGCCTGCAGGTAGCGCCCATAACGGTCGGCCATTTCAAAGCCGAGGCCGCTGATCACCGCCTTGGGTTGCAACCGCGAATAGAGTGCCACGCCACCTTGGCTAGGCACTTCACCATCGCATGCATAGAGGAAATAACCATCCAGCTGGAAGGCTTGGTCGTCCATTTCAAAGGCGGAGGCACGGGTATCCTGCAGGCAGATCACGTCGGCATTCTGGGCTTGCAGCCAGCTGAGCAATCCTCGCTCGGCCGCAGCCTGAATACCATTCACGTTCACACTGATGATCCGCATAAATGGCCCCCAAAAACACGTGCGTGTATGATACCCGAGCTCATCTCAATTAGCTAAATCCGTGCCGCCCGGGGCTTTTTCATGCAAGCGTACCAGCGCGATTTCATCCGTTTTGCCATCGAACGCGGGGTGCTGCGTTTCGGTCAGTTCACCCTCAAGTCCGGGCGCACCAGCCCCTATTTCTTCAACGCCGGGCTGTTCGACAGCGGCCTGGCGCTGGCCCAGCTGGGGCGTTTCTACGCCGCGGCCATCGTCGACAGCAGCATCGACTTCGACGTGCTGTTCGGTCCGGCCTACAAGGGCATCCCGCTGGCGGCGACCACCGCGGTGGCGCTGGCCGAGCACCACGGCCGCGACCTGCCCTGGTGCTTCAACCGCAAGGAAGCCAAGGACCACGGCGAGGGCGGCACCCTGGTCGGCGCGCCGCTCAAGGGCCGGGTGCTGATCGTCGACGACGTGATCACCGCCGGCACCGCGATCCGCGAGGTGATGCAGATCATCCAGGGCCAGGGCGCCCAGGCCGCCGGCACGCTGATCGCGCTGAACCGCCAGGAGCGCGGCCAGGGCGAGCTGTCCGCCATTCAGGAAGTCGAGCGCGACTTCGGCATGCCGGTAGTGAGCATCGTGTCACTCGAGCAGGTGTTGGAATATCTGGCGGGGGATGCTGAACTGAAGCAGTATCTGCCGGCTGTGCAAGCCTATCGCGCCGAGTACGGAATCTAGTCCAGCACAAGGTATCTGCCTCTTATGCCCAAGCCGCTCCTGACCCGCTGTACGCTGCTGCTCAGCTTGCTACTGCCGTTGTCGGGGGTGGCCGCCGAGCTGTATCGCTACGTCGACGACAAGGGCGTGACGGTGCTCAGCCGCCAGGGCGTGCCACCGGAGTTCATCGCCAAGGGCTACGAGGTGCTCAACGACCAGGGCCGGGTGCTGCGGGTGATCCCGCCGGCGCCGACGGCCGAGGAGTTCGCCCGGATGCAGGCGGACAAGGCGCGTGCCAGCAGCGATGCGCAGTTGCTGCGGCTGTACACCAACCTGGACGACGTCGACCGGGCCCGCGAGCGTAAGCTCGCCGAGCTGGACGGGGTGACCAGCGTGGCGCGCGGCAACCTGCAGTCGGTGCGTACCCAGCAGGCCAACCTGCAGAGCCAGGCCGCCGACCACGAACGTGCCGGACGGGCGGTGCCGGAGCACCTGTTGGTGCAGATCAACAATCTCAAGGACGAACAGCAGCGCCTGCTGCGCGATATCGCCCGCTACCAGGAGGCGCGCAAGAAGGCCGAGGCCGATTTCGCTGCCGACCGTGCCCGGCTGGCCGAGCTGTTCGGCGCGCCTAAGGCCAAGCCCTAAGCGCTGGCGCCTCAGCTCTGCGGCGCCGTCCTCTCGAAGCCCAGAATCTTCTCCCGCAGCCAACCCGGCAGCGGCGCGCTGCTGCGCGTGGCACCATCGGCATGCACGTAGACGATCTCGCCGCTGGTGAGCAGCTCGCCGTCGCGCCAGATGCCGAGGGCGAAGGTCAGGCTGGAGCGGCCGAGGCGGGCGGCGCGGATGCCGATCTGCAGCTGCTCGTCGAAGCGCGCCGGGGCGTGGTATTCGAGCAGGGTGCGGATGGCGAAGAAATCGCCGCCGCCTTGCGCCAGATCGGCCGGGTAGGCCACGCCGAGGGCGCGGAAATATTCGGTGATGGCGACGTCGGCGTAGGTCAGGTAGTGGCCGTTGAAGACGATGCTCTGCGGATCGACCTCGGCCCAACGCACGCGCAGGGGGTGGAAGAAGCTGAACTGGCTGGGTTCGGGCCGGCTGCTCATGGGCGCTCCGTTACGAGGGTTGCCTGGCGAGCGTCGCTCTTGCGCGGACTTGCGGCAAGTTCGAGTCGCCACACGGATGGCCGGTGATAAACCGGCTCGATGGCCGGCGTTAGCCTGTAGGGGCGCGCGCACCGGCTTTGTGAGTACGCCGGTTGGGCGGTACGGCCGCGGGCACCCTCCCCCCCGGAGGGAGAGGGTCATCGGCAGGCCGCTAACGGCCGCTTTTCAATGGCGCTTGCGGTTGGTGATCAGGGTGCCGACGCCGCTGTCGGTGAAGATCTCCAGCAGCACCGCGTTGGGCACCCGGCCGTCGACGATGTGCGCGCTGTGCACGCCGCCCTGCACCGCTTCCAGGGCGCAGCGGATCTTCGGCAGCATGCCGCCGTAGATGGTGCCGTCGGCGATCAGCGCGTCGACCTGCTCGGTGGTCAGGCCGGTGAGCACTTCGCCCTGCTTGTCCATCAGGCCGGCGATATTGGTCAGCAGCATCAGCTTCTCGGCCTTGAGTGCTTCGGCCACCTTGCCGGCCACCAGGTCGGCGTTGATGTTGTAGGACTCGCCGTCCGGGCCGACGCCAATCGGTGCGATCACCGGGATGAAGTCGCCCTTGACCAGCATGTTGAGCAGGTCGGTGTTGACCCCGGTGACCTCGCCGACGTGGCCGATATCGATGATTTCCGGCTGGGTCATTTCCGGCGTCTGCCGGCTGACCTTGAGCTTCTTGGCGCGGATCAGCCCGGCATCCTTGCCGGTCAGGCCGATGGCGCTGCCGCCGTGCTGGTTGATCAGGTTGACGATGCTCTTGTTGACCTGGCCGCCGAGCACCATCTCCACCACGTCCATGGTGGCGGTGTCGGTAACGCGCATGCCGTCGATGAAATGACTCTCGATGGACAGGCGCTTGAGCAGATCGCCGATCTGCGGGCCGCCGCCGTGCACCACCACCGGGTTGATGCCGACGGCCTTCATCAGCACGATGTCGCGGGCGAAGCCCTGCTTGAGCTCCTCGCTTTCCATGGCGTTGCCGCCGTACTTGATCACCAGGGTCTTGCCGACGAAGCGGCGGATATAGGGCAGGGCTTCGGACAGTACCTTGGCAACCTGGGCGGCGGCGTCACGCTCGAGGGTCATGGGGGGCTCCTGGAACAAATCGATCAAAAGGGCAGTTGCAGGTCGGGGGCGACCTTGTGCAGTTGGCCGCGGAACACATCCTGGATGCGCTCCAACTCTTCCTGGGTATCGGCCTCGAAGCGCAGCACCAGCACCGGCGTGGTGTTGGAGGCGCGGATCAGGCCCCAGCCCTTGGGATAGTCGACGCGCACGCCGTCGATGCTGGTGAGGTTGGCTTCGCCCCACTGGCCTTCGCGCTGCAGGCGCTCGATCAGCGGGAACTTGCTCTGCTCGGTGACCTGGATGTTGATCTCCGGGGTGGCGATGTCGCTGGGGAAGGCGTTGAACACCAACTCGGCATCGCGCTTGTCGAGGCTGAGGATTTCCAACAGGCGCGCGGCGCTGTAGATGCCGTCGTCGAAGCCGTACCAGCGCTCTTTGAAGAAGATGTGCCCGCTCATCTCGCCGGCCAGCAGCGCGCCGGTTTCCTTCATCTTCTTCTTGATCAGCGAGTGGCCGGTCTTCCACATCACCGGGCGACCGCCGTAGCCGCTGATCAGCGGGGTCAGGCGGCGGGTGCATTTGACGTCGAAGATGATGTCGGCGCCGGGATTGCGCGACACCACGTCCTTGGCGAACAGCATCAGCAGGCGGTCCGGGTAGACGATGGTGCCGGCGTTGGTCACCACGCCGACGCGGTCGCCGTCGCCGTCGAAGGCCAGGCCCAGGTCGGCGTTCTCCGCCTTGACCTGGGCGATCAGGTCGACCAGGTTCTCCGGCTTGCCCGGGTCCGGGTGGTGGTTGGGGAAGGTGCCGTCGACTTCGCAGAACAGCGGGATCACGCTGCAGCCGAGGGCCTCGATCAGTTGCGGGGCGATCACCCCGGCGGCGCCGTTGCCGCAATCGACCACCACCTTGAGCGGCCTGGCCAGGGCGATGTCGTCGCGGATGGTCTTGAAGTAGCGCTCCAGCACGTCGACCTGTTGCACGCTGCCGACGCCGCTGACCAGGTCGTTGTTGTCGATGCGTGCCTTGAGCGCCTGGATCTGTTCGTTGGCCAGGGTGTCGCCGGCGATGACGATCTTGAAGCCGTTGTAGTCCGGCGGGTTGTGGCTGCCGGTGAGCATCACCGCGGAGCGGCCTTCGAGCACGTTGGCGGCGAAGTACACCACCGGGGTCGGCACCATGCCGACGTCGGTGACCTGGCAGCCGCAGTCGAGCAGGCCCTGCACCAGTTGCTGCAGCAGCTCGGGGCCGGACAGGCGGCCGTCGCGGCCGACAATGACGTTGGGCTCGCCCTGCGCCAGGCTCTGCGAACCGACGGCGCGGCCGATCCAGTAGGCGGTTTCTGCGGTCAGGCTGTCGCCCACCACACCGCGGATGTCGTAGGCGCGGAAGATGTCGGCGGGGAGGGTCGGGGCGCTTTGGCTAATGGTCATTGCGGGTGTCTGCTCCAGTCCCAGGAGATCCTGGTCGTCGTCGAGAATGTCGATATCGAGGATATCGGTGTCCTGGAACAGCGGGTCGACCGCCTCCGCCGGCTTGCTCGCGGGCTGGGCGGCGGGGGCCGCGGCTGTTCCGTTGCCCGTGTCGCTGCCGGCACTGT
>NZ_AVOF01001005.1:0-513 GCF_000465935.2 Pseudomonas sp. EGD-AK9 | reverse complement strand
AACGCCCACTGCCCGGACGACGGTGACGACAGCGAGGCGCTGCTGGCCCTGCCGCGTCTGCACCAGGCGCTGGCCGCCGCGCCGGCGCCGCGGGTGCTGATCCTGCGCGGCGAGGGTGGCCGAGAATTCCTCGCCGAACGCTTGCGCGGCCAAGGTGCGACGGTCGACTATCTGCCACTGTACCGCCGCCTGCTGCCCAGCTACGCGCCGGGCGAACTGGCCGCACGGGTGCGTGCGGAACGCCTGAACGCCCTGGTGGTCAGCAGTGGGCAGGGGCTCGAGCACCTGATCGAACTGGCCGCTACCGACTGGCCCGAACTGGCTCGGCTACCCTTGTTCCTGCCCAGCCCGCGGGTCGCCGAGCAGGCTCGCCGCGCGGGTGCACAGATCGTTGTGGATTGTCGCGGCGCCAGCGCCGCGGCCTTGCTGGCAGCGCTGGAACGATACCCGGCCGCTGCCCTCTAGAAAGGATGGATACGTGAGCGAAGCAGCCACCCCGCAAGACCAGACGCC
>NZ_AVOF01001004.1:0-513 GCF_000465935.2 Pseudomonas sp. EGD-AK9 | reverse complement strand
AGTCAAAAATAGACCTGTTCACTTATATATTGGCCAGGCAGCATATAAAATCAATAACAATTTTGATCCGCCTTGGTCCGATCCTGAGGAATATGTGCGGCAAATCACTTTGAACCGCCAGCTTGAACTGGTGAAAGGAAGCATGCATTTCAGCCTCAAGGACCTCAACAAAAATCCGCTTGGCATCAAAGACAGGCTCAGCACCGATCTTTACAGCAAGCCGGCACTGGTTCCGCAAATGCCTTGGCTTGACAATACCGCCCCAAAAAAACCGAAGCTTACGAAAGTCACCGAAGACAAAAACGGCAATCTTCTACAGATTAAAGATCACCCATCAAATCAAAAAACGAAAGAAACAGCCTATTATGCGATATACAGAGCCGAAGGGAAAAAGCAGAGAACATTGCTGGCAACGCAAAGAAAAACACATGAGCAGCAAACCTTCTTAGATAACACGGCAGATCCTAACAAGAAATATACGTATTATGTCACTTCAGCAGACCGGCTTCATAA
>NZ_AVOF01001003.1:0-514 GCF_000465935.2 Pseudomonas sp. EGD-AK9 | reverse complement strand
CTGCGCGTCGGACTCAGCCGGCGCCAGGTCAGGCTGGCCAGCAGCTGCGGCCCGAGCAGCCGCGGCAGGGCGCGCAGGGCCTGCTTCAGCGTCGGCACGTTGCCGAACAGCGCCTGCGACAGGATGTACAACGGCAGCCGCTCGTACGCCGGCTTGAGCCACCAGAACAGGAAGATCGCCCAGCCCGGGTACTGCCAGAGCAGCGCGCAGAGCAGGGCGAACAGCGGCAGGGTGAGCAGCGCCCAGCTGGCCATCAGCAGGCCGGCGTGGCGGCGGGCGAGCAGCACGCCGAGGTCGATGGCTTCCCAGGCGGTGCGCGGGCGGATGGCGACGCTGGCTTCAGTCAGGCGCATGCTGCCTCCGTCCGGCCAGCAGCAGGTAGCCCAGCACCAGCGCCCACAGCCCGGCGCCAACCGTGTACTTGATGGTCGGGCTGGCGAAGGTGGTGGACGACCAGAAGGCCTCGATAAAGGCCGCCAGCAGGAGGAACAGGATCACCCCGGCGACCAGCTGC
>NZ_AVOF01001002.1:0-515 GCF_000465935.2 Pseudomonas sp. EGD-AK9 | reverse complement strand
AGGCACGGCGGGCACGCGCCAGGCCATCGGCACCGGTGCCGGCGTTGGCATTGCCGGTGTTGGTCAGCAGGTAGCGCACCTCGCCACCCAGGCGCTCGCGGGTGATCAGCACCGGTGCCGCGCAGAAGGCGTTGGTGGTGGTCACCCCGGCGATGCGCGAACCTTCGGCGCAGCGCATCACCACCACATCCTTGCGCCCCGGGCGCTTGATGCCGGCCGAGGCGATGCCCAGCTCGAAGCCGGGAACCGGGTGCAGGGTGGACAGCGGGCCAAGACCAACAGCCATAGAGAGCGCTCCTTTGAGGTGTTCGGTGACCGCGCAGGCGGCCGGGAAGATGGTAAAACGCCGCGAGCGGCTGGGCCGTTCGCGGCGTTGTCAGGGCGGCGACAGCATAGCTGAAGCGCCCTCTACTGCAAGCGGCCCATACGGGCCGGCGGTCAGCCGATCTGGCCGTGGCAGTGCTTGTACTTCTTGCCCGAGCCGCAGGGGCAGGGCTCGTTGCGGCCGACCTTGG
>NZ_AVOF01001001.1:0-517 GCF_000465935.2 Pseudomonas sp. EGD-AK9 | reverse complement strand
CTGCATAAAATCACTTCACCAATGGTAGGAACATTTTATGCTTCTTCATCACCGGAAGCTGGCCCGTATGTAACAGCCGGTTCAAAAGTAAATGAAAACACAGTTGTCTGCATTGTAGAAGCGATGAAGCTTTTCAACGAAATCGAAGCAGAAGTGAAAGGCGAAATCGTTGAAGTATTAGTAGAAAACGGCCAGCTGGTCGAATACGGACAACCTCTATTTCTTGTAAAAGCGGAGTAAGGAGACTGAACATGATTAAAAAGCTATTGATCGCCAACAGAGGAGAAATTGCTGTCAGAATCATCAGAGCCTGTAGAGAGCTCGGAATTGAGACTGTCGCTGTTTATTCAGAAGCTGATAAAGATGCCCTTCATGTTCAAATGGCCGATGAAGCTTTTTGTATCGGACCGAAAGCATCAAAAGACAGCTATTTAAACGTTACAAATATTGTGAGTGTTGCAAAGCTGACTGGCACGGACGCCATTCATCCGGGATACGGATTTTTAGCTGAAAATGC
>NZ_AVOF01001000.1:0-515 GCF_000465935.2 Pseudomonas sp. EGD-AK9 | reverse complement strand
TTGATTTTTTCTACATCAGCCATAAAAGCCGATTTTTCATAATTAGAAGATACCGTCTCAAAGCTGGGTGTCTTGTATGAATCAGCAGAGAGAAACAGCTCTTTTATGTTTTTTTGGCCCATCATTTTTTCAATGAGATTTTGAAGCTCCAGATGATTTTGATGGAATACATCCATTTTTTCGTTTTCTGTTTCCTCTCCATTAAGCCTTGCATATTGGATAAAGTGGACGTTTTTGGTTTCATGATCATACGCAATTAATGTCCGGCAAACAAACAGCATACACTTTTCCATGTCTGTTTCTTTTGTATGCGAAGGAACAGAAGGCTCAATCAGCGGGATCATATCATAGCTTAAGTACCCGACAGCTCCGCCGACAAAAGGAATGCCAAGCTGAGGTGTTTTGATTTTGTATGTGGTATTCATCCAGTTCAGCACTTCTTTTAGTTCTTTTCCTGTGTAAAGAGATTTGCTGTCCTGATCAGCGGCCGAAAAACAGCCCTGCTCTTCTTTAAT
>NZ_AVOF01000999.1:0-516 GCF_000465935.2 Pseudomonas sp. EGD-AK9 | reverse complement strand
TATAGTGCAGATGTGTTCATCGTAATCAGCAAGCGGCCTGCAGTGATCATGGCCAGGGCCGTTGCCGTTGAAACCCAGCCTCCATAAAGAGCGGCAATCATAATAGGGATATTTCGAAGATCAATAATTGAATGCTGATAGGTAAATCCAAAAACCATCAGAATAACCCCGAGCAAACCGCAGGCCAGTCCTTTAACAGCTTGAAAAGATATGCTGTCTTTTTTATGTACTAGCCTTTCTTTAAACAGGTGGGTGAAGAGATAATTAAATGTGATTAAAATGGTCAAATTTACAAACAGTTCTTTCAGCAAATATTATCACCCTTATATAAGGTACTAAAGATGGAAGGGAAAGAAAAGAACAAAAAAGGCATTATATAAGGTTTTTTTACTTGAATTGATAAGTTAAAATAATTCGCACTTGACCCATCGGAATTAGTGTAATATAGTAAATGAGAAAATTCGAAGGGAGAGTTTACCTGCTTTGGAGACTTTACTGGTTGTATTACATGTATTT
>NZ_AVOF01000998.1:0-518 GCF_000465935.2 Pseudomonas sp. EGD-AK9 | reverse complement strand
GCAGCAGGCCGGCGAACCACTCAGGCGCAACCCCGCGCGGCAGGCTGCCGGCTACGACTATGGCGTCGTGGCCGGCCAGCAGCGGGGCTAGCTCCTCGAGCAACTGCTCCAGGTGCTCGGCCTCGACCTGCGGACCGGGGCCGTTGAGGTCGGTGATGCGCCCGTCGGCCTCGGCCAGCTTGATATTGCTGCGCGTCTCGCCGGGCACGCGGACGAACAGGTCGTGGAAGCCGCGCCGGTGCATCAGGCCCTCGAACGACGCCGCGTTGGCGCGACCGAGAAAGCCGGCCACGCTCAGGCTGTGGCCGAGGTCGGCGAGCACCTGGGCGACGTTCAGGCCCTTGCCGGCGGCGTGGCTGGCAAAATCACGGCAGCGGTTGACCGCGCCGGGCTGCAGCTGGTCGAGGCGCAGGGTCAAGTCCAGCGCCGGGTTCAGGGTCAGGGTCAGGATGCGCGCCATCAGTGCACCTCCGCGACCAGCGCGCGCACCGCGGCGGCGCTGTCCAGCGCCAGCGCCT
>NZ_AVOF01000997.1:0-519 GCF_000465935.2 Pseudomonas sp. EGD-AK9 | reverse complement strand
TCTATCCTTTTTCTTATGCTCTTACATAATGGAGCTGAACCGCTTGTCCAAATTGTTTTGTCCCTTTTAACCGCAGTTTTGTTTCATTTGTTAGTTCGTGAAACAGCGGGATGCCGCTTCCTAAAACGACGGGAATAACAGTGATGATGAATTCGTCGATGGCATCTTCTTTCATAAAGTCATTCACAAGCTCTGCCCCGCCAGCTATCCAGATGTTTGAGCCTTTTTCCTGTTTCAAACGGGCAGTGAAAGCTCTGGCTCCCTCATTGATAAACGTCACATGTTCATCTTGATAACTGTCGGGCGATCCTGTAAAAACATAGCAGGTTTTATCCTGATACGGGAAAACCGGTGTTAGCACTTTAACGTGCTCATATGTGCTCCGCCCTAAAATGACTGTATCAACAGTCTGATAAAAATCACTGTAGCCGTTGTCACCTTCACCTTCAAATTCATCCAGCCAATCGATGCTTCCATCTTCTTTTGCGATCATCCCGTCCAATGAAACAGCAATGTACA
>NZ_AVOF01000996.1:0-520 GCF_000465935.2 Pseudomonas sp. EGD-AK9 | reverse complement strand
GAAACAAATAAAAAATATCGTCCGCATAATAATTGAGCCCCCTCGTATGAGCAGGGCTTTTTTAATGTGTAAAAAGTTTAAATGTCACAGTTTTGTAATGTAAATTAAATTCCAAATATGATAATATTTAGCATGTAACAAATTAGTAGAAAGGAATGATTAAAGGAATGAGTAAGCTAAAAAGTAGCATAATTGTCATTTTGTCGTCTTTTGCCCTTTTAGTCACTGTCCTCTTAAGCACTCCTGCCAACACCGTAGAAGCAAAATCAATTATGAACAATTTAACATCGAAAGAGAAGGTAAGCGAGGCATTAAAGCATGCAACGGAAGCTGATTTTGAGAAAGCAGAGAAATTTGTCAAAGAAGCTTTAAAACTCAACGATGATTTTACATACAGCGTAGATAAAGAAAAAGCTAAACAAATTGGTTATACTGGTGATGAAATCTTTAACCTTTCATTATTTTATGCTAGCATTCCAACTGAACAGGTTAAATGGTTAGAGCAAAACAAAGGACAAGA
>NZ_AVOF01000995.1:0-13283 GCF_000465935.2 Pseudomonas sp. EGD-AK9 | reverse complement strand
CACCTGGCAGGCGACCTGGCGCCTGTGGCTGGGCGACGAGCGCGAGCAGGGCAAGGCCGAGGCCGCCGATCCGGCAGCGCTGGCCGATGCCGTGCTGCTGGCGGTCAGCCAGCGCCTGGCCCCGCGTTTTCTGGTCAAGCCGGGCGCGGCCGAGAGCCTGACCCTGGTGATCGAAGGCGCCGACCTGAGCCGTTTCGCCGCCCTGGAGCGCCTGCTCGAGCCGTTCGCCGCGCGCCTGCAGGCGATCGACGGGCAGCGCCTGACCTACCAGGTCAACGCCAGCCCGGAACAACTGCGTGCGCAACTGGCCCTGGGCCAGTTGCAGGAGGTCGCCGAGCCGCAGGACGCCGCTGTACCGGTCGACAGCGCCGACGCCGGCACAGCAGCGGCGCCGCAGGTGCTGCCGCGCAGCAACCAACTGCGTTTCCGCTGGTAAACTGCAGCGCCCTGGCCATGTGCCGCGCCAGGGCCCCATCCGCGGCGCCGGTCGGGCGCCGTTTCGCATCGAGGACGCGAGCATGACCGATTCCACCCGCTGGCTATGGATGGCTGGGCTGTTCCTGCTCGCCTGGCTGCTGTACCTGCTGCAACCGATTCTCTCGCCCTTTCTGATCGGCATCCTGCTGGCCTACCTGGGCGATCCGCTGGTCGATCGCCTCGAACGGCAGCGCCTGTCGCGCACCGCCGGGGTGACGGTGGTGTTCGCCCTGTTCGGCCTGGCGCTGCTGGTGCTGCTGTTGGTGCTGGTGCCCATGCTCGGCCGCCAGCTGGCGCGGCTGTACCAGCTGGCGCCGGAAATACTCGACTGGCTGCAGGGCACCGCCTTGCCCTGGACGCAGGCACATTTCGGCCTGAACGACGACTTCTGGCAGTTCGACCAGCTCAAGGCGGCCTTCTCCGAGCACCTGGGCAAGACCACCGACGTGCTCAAGACGGTGCTGGCCCAGGCCACGTCCTCGGGCCTGGCGCTGCTGGCCTGGCTGGGCAACCTGCTGCTGATTCCGGTGGTGAGCTTCTACCTGATGCGCGACTGGGACCTGCTGGTCGAGCGCCTGCGCCGCCTGCTGCCGCGCCAGCGCGAGGCGCTGGTGGTCAGGCTGGTGGGCGAGTGCCACGAGGTGCTCGGCGCCTTCCTGCGCGGTCAGTTGCTGGTAATGCTGGCGCTGAGCGTCATCTACGCCGCCGGACTGATGCTGGTGGGTCTGGAACTGGGCCTGCTGATCGGCGTGCTGGCCGGTCTGGCTAGCATCGTGCCCTATATGGGCTTTATCGTCGGCATCGGTGCGGCGGTCACCGCGGCACTGTTCCAGTTCGGCCTGGAGCCCTATCCGCTGCTGGGTATCGCCGCCGTGTTCATGGTCGGCCAGTTGCTCGAAGGCATGCTGCTGACCCCACTGCTGGTGGGCGACCGCATCGGCCTGCATCCGGTGGCGGTGATCTTCGCCATCCTCGCCGGCGGCCAGCTGTTCGGCTTCACCGGCGTGCTGCTGGCCCTGCCGGTGGCGGCGGTGATCATGGTTCTGCTGCGCCATGCCCATGATTTGTATAAACTTTCCGGCCTTTACGGAGAGTCCAACAGCGGTTCCGACGAACCGCCGAGCCCGGCATGAAACCAATCCAGCTTCCCCTCGGCGTACGTTTGCGTGACGACGCCACCTTTGCCAACTACTACCCCGGCGCCAATGCCGCGGCGCTGGGCTATGTCGAGCGGCTGTGCGAGGCCGACGCCGGCTGGACGGAAAGCCTGATCTACCTCTGGGGCGCCGAGGGCGTCGGCCGCAGCCATCTGCTGCAGGCCGCCTGCCTGCGCTTCGAGCAGCGCGGCGAGGCGGTGGTCTACCTGCCGCTGGGCGAGGTGGTGCAGCACGGGCCCGAGCTGCTCGACAACCTGGAACTGTGCGAGCTGGTCTGCCTCGACGATCTCGACGCGGTGGCCGGGCGCAGCGACTGGGAGGAGGGCCTGTTCCACCTGTTCAACCGCCTGCGCGACAGCGGCCGGCGCCTGCTGCTGGCCGGCACCGTGTCGCCGCGCGAGCTGCCGGTGCAACTGCCGGACCTGAAGTCGCGGCTGACCCTGGCGCTGGTGTTCCAGCTGCACGAGCTGGCCGACGAGGACAAGCTGCGCGCCCTGCAACTGCGCGCCTCGCGCCGTGGCCTGCAGCTGAGCGACGAGGTCGGGCGCTTCATCCTCACCCGTGGCGAGCGCAGCATGAGCGCGCTGTTCGAACTGCTCGAACGCCTCGACCAGGCCTCGCTGCAGGCCCAGCGCAAGCTGACCATTCCCTTCCTCAAGGAAACCCTGGGCTGGTAGACGCCCTGGCCCGGATGCATTCCGCGGCCAGGGCCCCGTCATTCCCGGATTGCATCCGGGCTACGCCTCGAGTTGCGCCTATTCCCCGGCCAGCTTCCGGTCGTACTGGAAGCGCCAGCGGGTGTAGAGCAGGGCGCTGCAGAACAGGCCGAGGCTGATCACCGCTTCCAGGGCGCCGAACACTGCGCGGGCCGGGTCGATGGCGGCCAGCACGCCCTGGATGAAGTAGAGATTGACCACGAAGCAGGCCCAGGCGTGGGTGCGGGCGTTGCCCAGCAGCAGGCCGGGGGCGAGCAGCGCCAGCGGCAGCAGCTGGATCGCCAGGACCACGCCGATGCGGGCGCCGTGCAGGTCGGCGAAGGCCAGGTTCCACACCAGCAGCAGCGTCAGCAGGGCGAAAAAGCTCAGCAGGCTGAGGGCGCGGCTGAGCTTCAGCCGGGGTTGCAGCCAGTCGAGGCTGGGCAGCGGTTTCTTCGCGCGGGCCACGTCAGTTCTCCAGTTTGCCGGCGGTTTGCGCCAGGCGTTGGCCGAGGGCGCGGCACAGGGCGATCTCGTGTTCGTCCAGCGGCCGCTTGCCGTCGCCGCCGGCGTGGTGGCTGGGGCCGTAGGGGGTGCCGCCGCCGCGGGTATCGAGCAGCGCCGACTCGCTGTAGGGCAGGCCGCAGACCAGCATGCCGTGGTGCAGCAGCGGCAGCAGCATCGACAGCAGGGTGGTTTCCTGGCCGCCGTGCAGGCTGGCGGTGGAGGTGAATACGCCGGCGGGCTTGCCCACCAGTTCGCCGGTCAGCCACAGGCTGCTGGTGCCGTCGAGGAAGTATTTCAGCGGTGCGGCCATGTTGCCGAAACGGGTCGGGCTGCCCAGGGCCAGGCCGGCGCAGTGCCTCAGGTCGTCCAGGGTCGCATAGGGCGCGCCCTCGTCGGGAATGGCTGGGGCCACCGCCTCGCATTCGCTGGACACCGCCGGCACCGTGCGCAGGCGTGCCTCCAGGCCGGCCAGCTCGACGCCGCGGGCGATCTGCCGGGCCATCTGCGCGGTAGCGCCGTGGCGGCTGTAGTAGAGCACCAGGATATAGGGCGCGCTCATGCCAGCAGCTCCAGCACCTTCTCCGGCGGACGGCCGATCACCGCCTTGTCGCCGGCCACCAGGATCGGCCGCTCGATCAGTTTCGGATGGCGCACCATGGCCTCGATCAGCTGTGCCTCGCTGAGGCTGGCATCGGCCAGACCCAGGGTCTTGTATTCGTCCTCGCCGCTGCGCAGCAGCTCGCGCGCGGAGATGCCCAGCTTGCCCAGCAGGCTCTTGAGCTGCTCCGCACTGGGCGGGGTTTCCAGGTAGCGCACCACGGTCGGCTGCAGGCCGCGGGCTTCGAGCAGCTCCAGGGCGCCGCGGGATTTCGAGCAGCGCGGGTTGTGATAGAGGGTCAGGTCGGTCATGGTGGGTCGCATCCGGCTTGAAGTGGCGGCTATTCTAACCGGGTCGGTTGGCTGTGGTTAGCTAAGGAGAGGGCATGCACCATCGCGTGAAGGATTGGCTGGAGTTCTGGCTGACCCTGTCTCGGCGTTTCGTCCAGAATCGCGGTGCCGGCAGCGCCGCGGCGTTGACCTACACCACGCTGTTCGCGGTGGTGCCGATGATGACCGTGACCTTCGCCATGCTCTCGGCCGTTCCGGCCTTTCAGAACGTCGGCGAGGATATCCAGGGCTTTATCTTCCGCAACTTCGTGCCCTCCACCGGCGAGACGGTGCAGCAGTACCTGCGCGAGTTCACCGTGCAGGCGCGGCAGTTGACCTGGCTCGGCGTGGGGCTGCTGGCGGTGACCGCCTTCCTCATGCTGGTGACCATCGAGAAGACCTTCAACCACATCTGGCGGGTGCGCCAGCCGCGCCGCGGCATGTCCAGCTTCCTGCTGTACTGGGCGATTCTCAGCCTGGGCCCGCTGCTGCTCGGCGCCGGGTTCGCCGTCAGCACCTACATCACCTCGCTGTCGCTGATCTCCGGGCCGGATGCGCTGCTCGGCGCCAAGACGCTGCTCGGCTTCATGCCGCTGCTGTCCAGCGTGGCGGCCTTCACCCTGCTCTATGCGGCGGTGCCCAACACCCGCGTGCCGCTGCGCCATGCCCTGCTCGGCGGATTGTTCAGCGCGCTGCTGTTCGAGCTGGCCAAGTCGCTGTTCGGCCTCTATGTCAGCCTGTTCCACGGCTACCAGCTGATTTACGGCGCCTTCGCCACGGTGCCGCTGTTTCTGCTGTGGATCTACCTGTCCTGGTTGATCGTGCTGCTCGGCGCCGAGCTGGTCTACGGGCTGTCGCAGCCGCGCCACTGGCGGCGTCAGCCGTTGCCGCGCACGCTGGTGCTGCTGGGCGTGCTGCGCCTGCTGCTGCAGCGCCAGCAACGCGGCGAGGCGCTGCGCCATGCGGATATGCAACGCGCCGGCTGGAGCTTGCCGGAAGACGAATGGGGCGAGGTGCTGGATTTTCTCGAGCGCGAGCAACTGGCCTGTCGCGCCAGCGGCGGTTGGGGTGCTGTGCCGCGACCTGCATCGCTTCAGCCTGCAGCAGCTGCTGGAGCGCAGCCCCTGGCCGTTGCCGCGCCTGGCGCAGTTGCCGGCGCAGCTCGACGAGCCCTGGTTCCCGGCGCTGCGTCAGGCGCTGGAGCGATTGCAGGCCGAGCGCGCCGAGCTGTTCGGCGCCAGCCTGGCTGACTGGCTGGCAGGGCCGGGGTGACAAAAATGCCGGGAGCATTTTTGCGCGCAAGCCCCGCAGGGGTGAGGCACATGGGTGTGCCGAACACAAAGAATTTCTGGGAGAAATTCTTGACGTCGCGCAGCGACGGCCCGAAGGGGCACCGCCAGGGATAGCGGGTGACAAAAAATGTCAGTTTGCGGCGTCCGTCTTCCGCAGCGCTGTCATGGCGATGGCCTGGACGCCAGGCGATGGGGCTACGGATGGGCTGGCACGCTTCTGGCTTCAGCAGTATCAGTTGCTATCGAACTGCCAGCAGGGCAGGGGTCGCTAAGGGTATTGGCAGTAATGACTGGTCGCAAAGACAAGGTAATCCATCTGCATCGGCGTGACCCGCAGGGGGCGCTGACGCGGCTCAACCGCATCACCGGGCTGCACTTCGCGCGCTGGCCGGAGTCGCTGCTGGCGCATGCCGAGCAGGATGCGCAGCCACCGGCCGAGGCGTCGCCGCCGTTACCGGCCAGCCCCGGGGTTTCCTCCGGTTGAAACGAAAACCCCGCGACTGAGCGCGGGGTTCGGCAGCCATTCGCCAGGCGCTCAAGCCATGGCCTGGCGGCTCTCGCTGCTGGCCAGTTCCACGGCCTGGACGAAGAACTCCTCGACCACCAGGCTCTGTGCCGGCACCGCCGAGCGCAGGCGTACCTGCATGTCCTCGATCTTCTGCTTGACCGGCATGCGGGCGATGCCCGACAGCAGGATCTTGCCCTGGGCGCTGACCTTGCCGTGGTCGACGTTGACCTCGCGGCGCTTGTCGCCGTCGCGGTAGCTGACCAGCAGCGACACCGGCAGGTTGGCCAGGCCCGGCAGTTGCAGCCAGGCCGCGACATTGTATTCGGCCACCCGGCCCTCGTAGGGCGTGACCAGCAGGCGGGCGACGTCGACGATGCGCGAGGGCACGGAGCCGATCAGCTTGTCTTGTGCTTGGGACATGACGGGATTCCAGGCTGATAGCGAATTAAATGAAACACCAGTGCCAGGAATTATAAGCAGGCCGCCACGGCCGAAACTGTGCACTCTGCAGACAGGCGGCGTGACTGGCCTCGCAGTTTCGCGTATCGGAACCTGCTCAGAGGCTCGCGAGCCAGAGGCATGCAATACCGATGGCGGCCCCGCAAGAACATGCGAGAACCGGTCGGAGTCGCGCTCGACTTTACGAGTAAGCAGTCCGAGCCTGTTTTTAACGCAGCAGGCTTTGCGCTGGTTTTCAGGCCAGTTTCAAGGGATGACGGCTGACCGAGGGCGTCTCCATGTTGCTTGCCGGCAGCGGCAGGATCGCCTGGTTGTGCACGCTGGCCAGTTGCAGCCAGAGGTGCTCGCCGGCGGCGAACTGGCCGTTGGGCAGCCACACCCCGTGGTGCCAGCCGTTGCCCGGCGCCGGGGTGCTCTGCAGCACGCCGGGGTGGGTCTGGGCATTGGGCGCGCGGCGCAGCCAGACCGGGCGCGGCAGGCCCTTGAGATAGCGCAGGCCCAGGTGCAGACCCTCGCTGTTGAGGTGGCGCCAGCGCACCAGGGCCAGGGTCGGGGTGCCGTTGGTGAGCAGCAGCACCAGTTGGCCGACCTGCAGCTGACCGCCCTCGTCGGCATTGCACAGCAGACGCGCGCCGCCGGGACTGGCGTCGAGGATATGGGCTTCGGTGCGCTGCGGCAGCTTGTCCAGCAACTGGGCGTGGATGGCCGGCAGGCCGATCACCAGGCTGCACTGGCCGTCGAGCTCGGCGCGTTCGTGGCGGCGTTGCTGGCGCCCCAGCCAGTGCTGGCGCACCTGTTCGAGCAACTGGCGCTCGGCCTGGCTCTGCAGCGGTGCCGGCTCGTGCAGGGCGATCAGCAGGGCGCCCAGCTCGAAGCGGCGCAGGTAGGCCTTGTCGCCCTCGATGCGCTGCTCGAACGCCAGGCAGGCCTGCGACTCGCTGAGATCGACTATCGGGCCCTCGGCCTCGTCCTCCTCGTCCCAGGACAGCAGGCGTGCCAGGCCGGCCAGGGGGGCGAGGGCGGCGAACAGGGTGGCGCACTCGCCTTCGGCCAGGTGGAAGGGGTTGCTCAGGGCCAGCAGCAGCATCTGCTGGTACAGGCCGCGCAGGGTGTTGGCCGGCCTGGGCTGGAAGGCGGCGGCGACCGGTTCGTCCAGGCACTGCTGGTGTTCGCCGATCCAGTACAACAGATGGCTGTCGCGCCACAGCGCCGTCGGCGGCTCCCGGTACAGCTGGAAGTGGCGCAGCAACTGCTGGGCGAGGAAGTGCTGGGCCATGTACAGGCACCAGGCCAGGTGCGGGCGCGATGGCTGGCGCCCCTGGAGGATCTGCAGCAGCAGGCGCTTGAAGCCGATCGCCAGCTCGCCGCACAGGCGCACGAACAGTGTGCTCGGCGCGTAGCCGCGGCCTAGCAGGGCGGCGTAGTGGCGGTATTCGTCGCTGAAATTTTGCAGCGCGCGCTGCCTTTCCAGTAAGGTCAGGCCGCTGCGGTTGAGCGTGAACAGCAGGCCGAGCACCTGTTGCAGGCCGTGTTCGGGCTCCAGGTGGCGGGCAGCGGCGAGCTGTTCGGCGATTTCTGCCGGCGCGGCGGCGCCGTCTTCTTGGATGTCGGGTACTTCCAGGCGCAGGGCATCCAGCGTCATATCAACCCCGGGTGGACGAGGATCGAATACATGGGCTTACGGCTCCGGATGGTCTGCAAGGCTGTTTCAGGTATCTGCGCCGGTCTGCTGCTGGCTGGCTGCGCCGAGGACTTCGGCCTCGACCAGCATGGACGAAAGGTACCGGCTGACAGTCTCGATGGCCAGTGGCTAGTCATTAATTATTGGGCCGAGTGGTGCGCCCCCTGCCGCACCGAGATTCCCGAACTCAACGCCCTGGCCAAACAGCTCGAGGGGCGCTCGGCGCGGGTGCTCGGGGTCAACTTCGATGGCCTTGCGGGCGAGGATCTCAAGCGCGTCTCCGAGGCCTTCGGCATCGCCTTCACCGTGCTCACCGTCGACCCGGCGCCGCGCTTCCAGTTGCCGCGCAACGACGTGCTGCCGGTGACCTATATAGTCGACGCCGACGGCAAGCTGCGCGAGCGCCTGGTCGGCGAGCAGACCGCTGCCGGCCTGCTGGCGCATCTCGAGCGCTTGCGCGGCGAATAAGGGCGCGTTGCCCCAAGCAACTTGGGCGCTGGTCGTAGGTTGGCGCTGAGCGCAGCGAAGCCCAACAGGGAGCACGCAGTGCTCCGCACGACGCTCTTTGACTCGTTGGGCTTCGGCGCTGCGCGCCTCAACCCAACCTACGGCTCGGTGCGCGGTGCGCGCGGCCCCGCAACTCCCAGGCAGTGGCCGGCTCGTCGGTAGGTTGGCGCTGAGCGCTGCGAAGCCCAATGGGGAACACGCAGTGCTCCGCGCGACGCTCCTTGATTCGTCGGGCTTAGGCGCTACGCGCCTCAACCCAACCTAATCGAAATATTGCGCCCGCTCACCAACCCGGCACCCCGCTCATGTCCGGCAGCTGGTGGGCGATGCCCTTGTGGCAGTCGATGCAGGTGGCGGAGCCGTCGGCCAGGGCGCTGGAGTGCATCTGCCGGGCGCGCGGGCTCTGCTTGGTGAAGTCCATGTAGTCGAAGTTGTGGCAGTTGCGGCACTCCAGCGAGTCGTTGGCCTTGAGCCGCGCCCATTCGTGCTCGGCCAGCTCGCGGCGCATGGCGAGGAACTTGTCGCGGGTGTTGATGGTGCCGAAGATCTTGCCCCAGACCTCCTTCGACGCCTGCATCTTGCGCGCGATCTTGTCCGTCCACTGGTGCGGCACGTGGCAGTCCGGGCAGGTGGCGCGCACCCCGGAACGGTTGCTGTAGTGGATGGTGTCCTGCAGCTCGACGTAGACGTTGTCGCGCATCTCGTGACAGGAAATGCAGAACTGCTCGGTGTTGGTCGCCTCCAGCGCGGTGTTGAAGCCGCCCCAGAAGATGATCCCGGCGATAAAGCCGCCGAGGGTGAGAAAACCCAGGCTGTAGTGCACGCTCGGGCGACGCAGGATGCCCCAGTAGTCCTTGAGCAGGGCCAGTAATGACTTCATGAATTCTCCTCAGGGCTGCGCCGCGCCGGCCGCTTCACCCTGCAGCAACTGGTCGATGTTCTGGAAGCTGTTGCCCACCAGCGGCTGCACTTCCTTCTGCGGCACATGGCACTGGTTGCAGAAGTAGCGCCGCGGCGACACCGCCGCCAGTGCCTGGCCGTCGCGATCCATGTAGTGGGTGATGCTGATCATCGGCGCCTGGCTGCGCGCGCTGTTGGCGCGGCTGTGGCAGGCCAGGCACTTGTTGCCGTTGGCGTCGACCTGGTAGCCGCGGATGCTGTGGGGGATGGTCGGCGGCTGTTCGGGGTAGTTGCGCTCGCGCTTGAGGTCCTTGTTTTCCTCGTTGGCGATCACCGGTGCCGGTAGCGTCTGGCTGAGGGTGCCGCCGGGACGGCGGCCGTCCGGCGCCGGGGCGTCGAGGGGGTAGTCGAGCTCGGCCGCGACGGCCAGGCCGAAGGCGGCGAGCAGTAGCAGGGGCAGATGACGCAGGCTCATGGCGATGCTCCTCAGGCCAGGCTGACCAGTTCGATCTTCACCGCACACTTCTTGTAGTCGGTCTGCTTGGAGATCGGGTCGGTGGCGTCCAGGGTGACCTTGTTGATCAGCTTGTTGGCGTCGAAGAAGGGCACGAACACCAGGCCGCGCGGCGGTTTGTTGCACCCGCGGGTTTCCACCCGGGCGCGTATCTCGCCGCGCCGGCTGACCAGCTTGACCTCGCTGCCGCGCCGCGCGCCGAGGGTCTTGGCGTCGTCCGGGTGCATGTAGACCAGGGCGTCGGGCACCGCGCCGTGCAGTTCCTCGACGCGCTGGGTCATGCTGCCGGTGTGCCAGTGCTCCAGCACCCGGCCGGTGCTGAGCCAGAACGGGTAGTCGCTGTCTGGCGCCTCGGCCGGCGGCTCGTAGGGCAGGGCGAAGATGATCGCGCGCTTGTCCGGGTGACCGTAGAACTGCACGCCGCTGCCTTTCTCGACATAGGGATCGAGGCCCTCGCGGTAGCGCCAGCGGGTTTCCGCGCCGTCCACCACCGGCCAGCGCAGGCCGCGCTCGGCGTGATAGGCGTCGAACGGCGCCAGGTCGTGGGCGTGGCCGCGGCCGAACTGGGCGTATTCCTCGAACAGGCCCTTCTGCAGGTAGAAGCCGAAGGCCTCGGCCTCGTCGTTGGCGTAGCCGGCCTCAATCTGCTCGCGCGGGAACTGGTCGACCTGGCCGTTGGCGAACAGCACCTGGTACAGGGTCTTGCCTTGGTAGGCCGGCGCCTTGGCCAGCAGCTCGGCGGGCCAGACCTCGTCGGTGGTCAGGCGCTTGGAGAATTCCACCAGCTGCCAGAGATCGGATCTGGCCTCGCCTGGCGCCTTGACCAGCTGGTGCCAGAACTGCGTGCGGCGCTCGGCGTTGCCGTAGGCGCCTTCCTTCTCCACCCACATGGCGCTGGGCAGGATCAGGTCGGCGGCCTGGGCCGAGACGGTGGGGTAGACGTCGGAGACTACGACGAAGGCCTGCGGGTTGCGCCAGCCCGGCAGCACCTCCTGCATGATGTTCGGCCCGGCCTGCATGTTGTTGCTGGCCTGGGTCCAGTAGACCTTGAGCACGCCGTCCTTGAGCTTGCGGCTCTGCTCGACGGCGTGGAAGCCGACCTTCTCCTGGATGGTGCCCGGCGGCAGCTTCCAGATCTTCTCGGCGGTTTCGCGGTGCTTGGGGTTGCTCACCAGCAGGTCGGCCGGCAGGCGGTGGGCGAAGGTGCCAACCTCGCGCGCGGTGCCGCAGGCCGAGGGCTGGCCGGTGAGCGAGAAGGGGCTGTTGCCTGGCTCGCTGATCTTGCCGGTGAGCAGGTGCAGGTTGTAGATCAGGTTGTTGGCCCACACCCCGCGGGTGTGCTGGTTGAAGCCCATGGTCCAGAACGACATGACCTTGCGCTTGGGGTCGGCGTACAGCTCGGCCAGGGCCTTGAGCCGCTCGGCCGGCACGCCACTCTCCTTGGCGGTGCGCTCCAGGGTGTAGGGCTTGACGAAGGCGGCGAAGGCCTCGAACGACATGTCGCTCCAGGTGTTGGCCTTGGCCGCGTTCTTGGCCTGCTGCTCCAGCGGATGGTCGGCGCGCAGGCCGTAGCCGATATCGTCGGTGCCCTTGGCGAACCTGGTGTGCCGGGCGACGAAGTTCTGGTTCACCGCGCCGCTTTCGATGATGTGATTGGCGATGTAGTTGAGGATTAGCAGGTCGCTCTGCGGGCTGAACACCATGGGGATGTCGGCCAGGTCGAAGCTGCGGTGTTCGAAGGTCGACAGCACCGCCACCTGCACATGCGGATGGCTCAGGCGGCGGTCGGTGACCCGGCTCCACAGGATCGGGTGCATCTCGGCCATATTCGAGCCCCACAGGACGAAGGCGTCGGCTGCCTCGATATCGTCGTAGCAGCCCATCGGCTCGTCCATGCCGAAGGTGCGCATGAAGCCCATCACCGCCGAGGCCATGCAGTGGCGCGCGTTGGGGTCGATGTTGTTGCTGCGCAGGCCAGCCTTCATCAGCTTGTTGGCGGCGTAGCCTTCCCACACCGTCCATTGCCCGGAGCCGAACATGCCGACCGCCTCGGGGCCGTGCTCGGCGATCGCCTGCTTGGTCTTCTGCGCCAGGATGTCGAAGGCCTGCTCCCAGCTCACCGGCTGGAATTCGCCCTGCTTGTGGTAGGTGCCGTCCTGCATGCGCAGCAGCGGCTGGGTCAGGCGGTCGACGCCGTACATGATCTTCGACAGGAAGTAGCCCTTGACGCAGTTCAGGCCGCGGTTGACCTCGGCCTTGACGTCGCCGTGGGTGGCCACCACGCGGTTGTCCTTGGTCGCCACCATCACGCTGCAGCCGGTGCCGCAGAAGCGGCAGGGCGCCTTGTTCCAGTCCAGGCGGGTCATGTCCGCCTCGGTGACCAGGTTGCTCGCCGTGCTGGCGAGCGGCAGGCCGGCGGCGGCCGCGGCGATGGCGGCGGCATTGGCCTTGGCGAATTGACGGCGGGTGAGCTTCATTCGGTATCTCCTTCGGCGGCGAGGAGTTCGTGATAGACCAGGGCGGCGTTGAGCACGCCGGGCAGGGCGTTGATCTGCTCGATGCGTTCGAGAATCTGCCGCTCGTGCTCGGCCTCCAGCACCACCACCAGCTTGCCCAGCGGGCTTTCCTGGTGCAGTTCGAAGCCATCGAGGCGGCGCAGGTTGGCCTTCACCGCCTCGAACAGTTCGGGGCGGACCTGTACCAGCAGGCTGGCGATGTGCAGGGCTTCGGCCATGTTCCGTGGCTCCAGGGGTAGTCGGGATCAGCTGGGCGGGCCGGGTGGCCCCAGCAGCATCTGCATGAACCAGATGAAGAAGCCGTAACCACCGACCAGGGCGATGGACAGCAGGGGAAAGAGGCAGACGACCAGGAACAGGAACAGGCGGGTTTCCTTGCCCTTCGGGGTGGCTTCGGCAGCGGGTTTGCGCATGCGATCGACTCCGTTCTCGCGTCGCTTTTAGGCTAGACCCTATAAGCAGTACGGGCAAAAGCCGTTGAGCTGGATCAAGGCAAATGGTTTGCGTCCGCCCGCGCGGCGCGCAGCGCTTGTGCCAGTGCGGCGCAGCCAGGTTGATAGGTAGCGTGCTAAGCTTTTTTACCGGCCGTTCCGGCGCCCTGTTTCGTGAGTCGTTCCATGTCCGCTACCCATCTCGCTCGCGGCACCGCCGCCTACCGGCGTGCCACCCTGGCGCTGTTCTGTGCCGGTTTCGCCACCTTCGCCCTGCTCTATTGCGTGCAGCCCCTGCTGCCGCTGCTGGCGGCGCATTTTCGCGTGTCGGCGGCCAGCAGCAGCCTGGCGCTGTCGCTGACCACCCTGAGCCTGGCGCTGTGCCTGCTGGTGTCCGGCGCGCTGGCCGAGAGCTGGGGGCGCAAACCGGTGATGGCCGGCGCCCTGGGCCTGGCCGCGTTGCTCGGCATCGCCTGCGCGCTGGTGGAGAGCTGGAACCACCTGCTGTGGCTGCGCGCCTTGCTCGGCCTGGCCCTGAGCGGCCTGCCGGCACTGGCGATGGCTTACGTCGGCGAGGAATTCGACCCGGACGCGCTGCCCGCGGCCATGGGCCTGTATATCGGCGGCACCGCCCTGGGCGGGCTGCTCGGGCGTCTGCTGGCCGGCCTGCTCAGCGACCTCGGCGGCTGGCCCTGGGCGCTCGGCGGCATCG
>NZ_AVOF01000994.1:0-516 GCF_000465935.2 Pseudomonas sp. EGD-AK9 | reverse complement strand
AGGGTCTAATACGTCAATGTCAATTGTGACATAAACCGGACGGCCCGCCAGCTTCGGAAGCACCTCTTTCAGCGGTTCAAGCACTTCAAATTTTGAGATGTGCATGCCGTTTTCCTTCGCCCATTCAAACTCTTCTTTCATGCCGGAACGGATTCCGAATGAATACACATTGTGCGGTCCGATCAATTCTGCCGCCTTACGGATCGGCGTGGAGTGAGAAAGCGGTTCTCCCTCATAATCAACACGAAGATCTGTATGTGCGTCAAAATGGATAATCGCAAGGTCTGGGTATTTCTTGTACATCGCTTTAATGACAGGCCATGACACGAGGTGCTCTCCCCCCATACCCATTGGGAACTTCCCTTTTTCTAAAATGCTATCCACGTACTCCTCAATCATATCCAGGCTTCGCTGCGGATTTCCGAACGGCAGCGGAATGTCGCCGGCGTCAAAGAAGTTCAAGTCAGCCAGATCGCGGTCTAAATATGGGCTGTATTCCTCAAGGCCGATTGATAC
>NZ_AVOF01000993.1:0-516 GCF_000465935.2 Pseudomonas sp. EGD-AK9 | reverse complement strand
ATTCAACAGCTTTCTGCAGTTCCTCTTCACTAAGGCCGGCTTTGATTCTGTCTTGAACGAAAGCGGTGATATGCCCCTTTAATTCGTCGATAGCGTTTTCTCTCTCTACATCAGGCATATTCGCCAGCTCTGCATTTAGTTCCTCCATGTATCGGTCAATGATAAGCTGTCCATTCATAGCAAATCCCCCGATAAAGACAGTAAGGCTTGATGGGTTTCCAGGTATTTCTCCAGCCGTTCTTTTAACATTTCTTCTCCTTTTTGTGTCATTTTGTAATACTTTCTTTTCGGGCCGTCCAGTGAATCTTCCCAAAAAAATTCGATCCATCCCTTCTCGGTCATACGTTTCAAAATCGGATAAATCGCTCCCTCTGAAATAGCCAGCGCCGAGGTGGTTTTTAAGGATGACGTCAGCTCATAACCGTACATCGGTTTAGAACGCAGAAGGGATAGGATGGCCAGCTCGAAAATCCCTTTTCGAAATTGAACAATCCAGCGGTCATTAACTTGATTCGT
>NZ_AVOF01000992.1:0-519 GCF_000465935.2 Pseudomonas sp. EGD-AK9 | reverse complement strand
GGAAACGGGCTTATTCCCGGGGAAGGCATCGGAGCTGTCCTGTTAAAACCGCTTTCGAAGGCAATGGAAGATCAGGATCATATTTACGCTGTGATCAAAAGCAGTTTTGCCAACCATAGCGGCGGAAGACAGATGTATACAGCTCCGGACCCGAAACAGCAAGCAAAGTTAATTGTCAAGTCGATTCAGCAGTCGGGCATTGATCCAGAGACTATCGGCTATATTGAATCGGCGGCAAATGGTTCGGCGCTGGGCGATCCTATTGAAGTAATTGCCTTAACAAACGCGTTTCAACAATATACAAACAAGAAACAGTTTTGTGCGATAGGCTCTGTCAAATCCAATCTGGGGCATTTAGAGGCGGCTTCCGGTATTTCTCAGCTGACAAAAGTGCTGCTGCAGATGAAGAAAGGGACGCTGGTGCCGACAATTAATGCGATGCCTGTCAATCCAAATATTAAGCTGGAACACACGGCTTTCTATCTTCAGGAAGAAACAGAGCCATGGCATCGCTTGAAT
>NZ_AVOF01000991.1:0-521 GCF_000465935.2 Pseudomonas sp. EGD-AK9 | reverse complement strand
AACATTCCCATCAATTAAACTTTTATTAGGGTCAATACTACACTTCAAAAACAGATTTAGTTTATTGGCTATAGCTTGTTTTGAGTCAATAGAGTTTTCACGTTGAAAATCTTTTATTAATTTTGTAATATCATTTTCAAAATCCCCCAAAGTTTTGATAGCACCAATTGATGCACCTGCACCTATGATAAAATTAACATTTCCACTTTCAATGTACTTTTTTATTTCATCTAATACTCTATCTGACATAATAGTTACCTCTATTTTTAAATATTTTTTCTTAGTAGTACGTTTTGAATTAATAATAAGTTTGTTCTCTGAAATTAAGTAAAAAAGGAATCAAATTGCAACCCTTTGTTCCATTTGGTAATGGTCAGTTTGTTTCTGCATAGTGTATAGGAAAATTATACCTCGTACAAAAGAATTCTGGTAGTAAATAAAGCAGCGAAGTTTCTGAGTTTTTTCTTTGAATATTTCAACAAATTAAAAAGTCCAGAAATCACTTTCTGGACTTTTCCTAT
>NZ_AVOF01000990.1:0-525 GCF_000465935.2 Pseudomonas sp. EGD-AK9 | reverse complement strand
CCACCGGCGACGGCGGCGCGCTGCTCGCCTGGCACGACTGGAGCGCCGGCGGGCAGTTCTACGGGCGCTGCAAGGATTGGCTGGATCAACGCTTTATCCAGCGTCATCGCCTGGTGGGTTAAGGTCGCAGCCAGCTGCGACCAAAGTGCGATGGTGCTGCTGCTTCCAAGGTGTTCGAATCGATTCCATCCTGCCCGAGTTGCGCGCGTCTTTGCCGCCGGGCCTGTCGATCGCGTAGCCTGCGCCAGGTTACGCGGGAAGTTCGAGGAGAACCCGCCGTGACCCCGTCCGCCTACAGCGCCTCGCCGCGCCCAAGAACAAGAACTCTGAGGTCGGTCATGCAAGCTGCCTTTGTCCGTTCCCCGATTGCCTGCCTGCTGCACGCCCTCGGCCTGGCCGGGTTGATGCTGGTCTACCAGCAGACGGCGCTTCCGCTCTATGTCAGCGTGCCGTCCTTGCTGCTGCTGGCGCTGTGGCCCTGGCTCGGCCCCTGGCAGCGTCGCGACGAGCCTGCGGCCGCGCAGC
>NZ_AVOF01000989.1:0-526 GCF_000465935.2 Pseudomonas sp. EGD-AK9 | reverse complement strand
GATAAGAAGCGCATTCTTTGTGTACTGCAAAGAATGCGCTTCTTCTTTATACTGATGATAGAAGGAGTGATGGCATGAAGGAATCGTATTACTCAATTGGGGAAGTTTCAAAACTGGCAAACGTGTCGATTAAAGCGCTCCGTTATTACGATAAAATTGATTTATTTAAACCAGCCTACGTCGACCCGGATACCAGCTACCGCTATTATACAGATGCTCAGCTCATTCATCTGGATTTGATCAAATCATTGAAATATATCGGCACACCTTTGGAAGAAATGAAAAAAGCACAGGACTTAGAGATGGGAGAACTGTTTGCTTTTTATACCGAGCAGGAGAGGCAAATCAGGGAGAAATTAGACTTTTTATCAGCACTGGAGCAAACCATTTCATTGGTGAAAAAGCGGATGAAACGGCAGATGGAATATCCCGCGCTCGGTGAGGTTTTTGTTTTAGATGAAGAAGAAATACGGATTATTCAGACAGAGGCAGAAGGAATCGGGCCTGAAAACGTGCTCAACGCCTC
>NZ_AVOF01000988.1:0-522 GCF_000465935.2 Pseudomonas sp. EGD-AK9 | reverse complement strand
TTCAAATCACCCATGCCCTCTACATAAGGGAAATACATGCAGTGTACTGATTTTTTCTTGATCAGATTATTCATTATCGCCGTGAGCAAATGAGTTTTACCGCTACCTGGCTGTCCAAGTAATGCGATACTGTTTTGCCTTTCTCCTTTGATCTTTTGAAAATCTTTATAGTATTCCACTGCACACTCATAAGCGTCCTTGATCATGTCTGGCTTACCGTCCGTGATGAAGTTACCAAAGAGAAGCTTTTCAAATTCTTCTGTAATGCCACTAGCTGCCATGAGTCTGGCAATTTTCTTTCGTCTCACACATTCACACTGTTTTGAATAAGTATCTTTCCATTCACTAGCTTTGTTCGGCGTGCAAACCTTCCCCAAAAGAAAATCATCTTCAGGCCCATTTCATCTGGAACCATAAGATCTAACTGTTCATCCAAATGCCAAGGAGTGTCCTTATGAACCCGATAAACGATAATTCAACGATCCTTACAATAAGGACAATCAAATTCAGCCTTTTCTTCGG
>NZ_AVOF01000987.1:0-526 GCF_000465935.2 Pseudomonas sp. EGD-AK9 | reverse complement strand
AACCCGAATGTCAACGCTTCCATAATTTCGCTCGGAGTCAAGACGCCGGGGATATAGTGTGTCTTTACAAAAGATAGATGTTCAGCAAGATCAGCTGAAAAACCCGGACTGACAATAAACTGCGCGCCAGCCTCAGCAGCTTCCCCAGCTTGCTGCGCGGTGATGACCGTGCCCGCGCCAATTAAAATATCTTCCCTATTACGGAAGGATTCGATAATATCTGATGCCTCGGGGGTCGTATACGTCACTTCAACTGCACGAATCCCTTTATCTAATAAACTCTCAATCTGCTGACAGGCCTCCTGCTTATCCTTTGAACGAATGACTGCAATCAGCTTTGCTTCTTTCAGACGGTTTTCAACGACTTTGGACTCCATATTAATAATCCCCTTTCTTTTGGTGAACCGTTCTTTGAGCAGATAAAAAAGAAGCTAATTTCTCCCTGGTCGGCAAACCGTCCATATCCCCCGGTGCCTGCACTTGCAAAGCGCCAATCGCATTTCCCCTTTGCACCGCATACTTGTAC
>NZ_AVOF01000986.1:0-527 GCF_000465935.2 Pseudomonas sp. EGD-AK9 | reverse complement strand
GAAAAGGGCCAGGAGGTAGCCATTTTGGAATCGATGAAAATGGAAATCCCGATCGTTGCAGATAGAAGCGGAATCGTAAAAGAAGTCAAAAAAAATGAAGGCTACTTTGTAAATGAAGGAGACGTACTGCTCGAACTGAGCGATTCCACTCAATAATTTGGAGGAAGACCATGTCATATCCTAAAAAAGTGACAATCAAAGAAGTCGGCCCGCGTGACGGCTTACAAAACGAGCCCGTATGGATCGCAACAGAGGATAAAATAACCTGGATCAACCAGCTTTCCCGGACAGGGCTTTCGTATATTGAAATCACATCCTTCGTTCACCCGAAATGGATTCCGGCGCTTCGAGATGCTATCGACGTAGCAAAGGGCATCAACCGTGAAAAAGGGGTAACGTACGCGGCACTTGTCCCGAATCAAAGAGGACTGGAGAATGCGCTTGAAGGAGGCATTGACGAAGCTTGCGTTTTTATGTCCGCCAGCGAGACGCACAACAGAAAAAACATCAATAAATCCACTTCTGAG
>NZ_AVOF01000985.1:0-529 GCF_000465935.2 Pseudomonas sp. EGD-AK9 | reverse complement strand
TTTACTAGCTAGTATATTTTTGGTGGTTTATTTATCTCATTTTATTGGCTACAATTCCCCATCTTTATCTTACTATTAGTAGTAGATAATCCTCTTTTAGCTTCTTAAGCAGGGAGGTCAATATCTATTTCCAAAGTGTTATGTACCGTAAAATAACTACGCCAAACCAAACGATTAAATGTAAACTCTCACTATAAATTCAAGATAAAAAATGAATAGTTCTAATGATGATAAGACCTCTGTAATTAAACAAATTCTAAAATTAATCCTGTACACTTTAAGAGCCTTCCCTGATTAGCAGGAAAGCTCTTAAATCGTATACACATGGTATAACTTCGGTTCACCCTTTTCTTGCAGATTGTTGTTGCAAAAAGAGAAGTCATTAAGCTACCTTTATTATTTCTTGTAGAACAAGTTCCACTAATTGAACTTATTGTTCTATCTCTTAATCACTTCAAGACATTGGCTTATCGAAAAGTATAGAACGACTAGAACTAGCGGATGCTTTATAGATATAAAAAGATTCATT
>NZ_AVOF01000984.1:0-13336 GCF_000465935.2 Pseudomonas sp. EGD-AK9 | reverse complement strand
AGGGTGCTGGCCAGCTGCTCGGCGCCGGCCGCCGAGCCGCGCCGGCCGGCCTTGGCGCCTTTGCGGATGCGCTCGATCTTGTCGAGAAACTCGGCGCCCAGCTGGGTGCTGATGGTTTGTCCGAGCAGTTCGCCGAGCAGGTGCACCTCTTCACGCAGGCGCGCATCGATTTCCGCCATATCGCCCTCTCCTTCCAAGCCGCGGCTTGCGCCACACAGGCCTCAAGAGTGCCCAGCGCGCCAACTTCTTACAAGGGCGCGACGCACGGCGCGGCGGCCGCGCGTAGTGGGTCTAGGCTTGAGATAGGCGCTTGCGGCGTCCGCCAGCCGGTCACCGCCGGCGCCGTCCATCAGGAGCCCTATCATGAAAATTCGAGAGTTGGTCAACCATTGGGAACAGAACGCCCGGGGCCGCCTGACCCCGAGTCAATACCACATCCACCTGGATATCGAAGCCGCCGCGCGCCTGGCGGCCCTGACCGAGATGTATCCCAAGCATCACGCCGAGGAACTGCTCGGCGAGCTGATCGGCGCGGCGCTGGAAGAGCTGGAGGCCAGCCTGCCCTACGTGCAGGGCAGTCAGGTGGTGGCGCAGGACGAACAGGGCGACCCGCTGTACGAAGACATCGGCCCCACCCCGCGCTTTCTCGCCCTGTCGCGCAAGTACCTGCGCGAGCTGAGCGCCCAGGCCAAGGGCGCGGCGCACTGAACGCCCGCTTGTCCGCCGGCGACGCGCCTTACTGCAGCGCCGGGGTGTCCTGGCCCATGCAGCGCACGGCCTGCTTCTTGTTGTCCACCAGCACGCCGGTGAGGCCCTTCTGCTGGGTGTCGAACAGCACCAGCACGCCGTCGATGCACTGCGCCACCTGGCTGGCCGGCTTCAGCGAGACCTTGTAGTCCTCGCCGGGCACGGTCTTGAGCATGGTGAAATCCGACAGCAGCAGGGCGTCCTCGGGCTTGGCCATGTGCAGGTAGCCGTAGTACCAGAGCACGCCGATGGTGCCGACTATGCTGGCGATGCCGGTGAGGATCAGGGGAATGGGGTCACGTTCGGTCATTGCGGACTCTCGATTGCGGATTCGGTGGCCGGCGGCCGGCGTTCGACGAAAGCCTGCGGGGCACTGACGAACTCCAGCAGCAGCTGGCGCCAGGCCGGCTCGGCGAAGGTTTGCACGTGTTGCCCGCGGGTCGCCTGGAAGGCGTGCGGCGGGCGCGCAGCTTGATACAACAGGCGACCATTGGCAAATGGCACCACCTCGTCGTCAGCGCTGTGCAGGATCAGCAGCGGCAGGCCTTCGAGGGCGGCGATGCCGTGGATGGCGCTGTCGCCGTCGGGGATCAGCCAGGACAGCGGCACCTGCAGCGGCCAGGTCAGCCAGGAGCGACTCAAGGCATGGCGGGCGACGCCGCGGTAGCTGGCCGGCACCCCGTCGAGCGCCAGGGCGTGCAGCGCCGCGCGGCGCTGCGGGCGTTCGCTCAGGTAGTGCACGGCCAGCGCACCGCCCAGGCTCTGGCCGAGCAGGATCAGCGGCTTGCCCTGCACCTCGGGCGCCTGCTCCAGCCAGGCGAAGGCGGCGTCGATGTCCTGGTACACCGCCGGCAGGCTGGGCTTGCCCTCGGACAGGCCGTACCCGCGGTAATCGAGCATCAGCACCTGGTAGCCCTGGGCCGGCAGCCAGTAAGCACCGCCCAGGTGCCAGGCCAGGTTGCCGCCGTTGCCGTGCAGGTGCAGCACCGTACCCTTGACTGCCAGCCCGGGCTTGGCCGGCAACCACCAGGCATGCAGGCGCGTGCCGTCGGCGGCGCTCAGGTGGATATCGCGGTACTCCAGCTCGGCCCGCGCCGGAGTGAACGGCAGCCCCGGTTCGGGATAGAACAGCAGGCCGCTGCAGCCGCTCAGCAGGCCGCCGAGCAGCCCGACCAGCAGCAGGCGCAGTTTACTTGCCACCGCCGCGCACCTCTTCGCGGGCCTGGAAGGTGGCGGCGTAGACGCGCTCGGCCAGGCGCGAGAACGGCAGGCTCTGGATCCACACCGTGCCGCTGCCCTTGAGCGTGGCCAGGAGGATGCCCTCGCCGCCGAACAGCATGCTCTTCAGCCCGCCGGCCAGGGCGATGTCGTAGTCGATGCCGTCGCTGAAGGCCACCAGGCAGCCGGTGTCCAGGCGCAGGGTCTCGTCGTTCAACTGCTTGCGGATCACCGTGCCGCCGGCGTGCACGAAGGCCAGGCCGTCGCCTTCGAGCTGCTGCAGGATGAAGCCCTCGCCGCCGAAGAAACCGGCGCCGATGCGCTTGTTGAAGCGGATGCCGATGCGCGTGCCGTGGGCGGCGCAGAGAAAGGCGTCCTTCTGGCAGATCAGCCGGCCGCCGACCTGGGCCAGGTCGATCGGCACCACGGTGCCCGGATAGGGCGCGGCGAAGGCGACCCGCGCCTGGGTTTTGCCGGCATTGCTGAAGTGGGTCATGAACAGCGACTCGCCGGTGAGCAGGCGCTTGCCGGCGCCCCACAGCTTGCCCAGCAGGCCGCTGGCCGAGCCGTCACCCATGCGCGTCTCGAAGCGCACGCCCTCGGTCATGTAGTTCATCGCCCCGGCTTCGGCGATCACCGTCTCGCCGGGGTCGAGGACGATCTCCACCGACTGCGCCGAGCTGCCGAGGATTTCGTAGTCGAGTTGATGGCTGGGCATGAAGCAGCTCCTTGCAGGTAAGCCCGGCGGCAATCCGGGCGTCGGGCTGAGCGACGTTGGGCTTCGCCGCTGCGCACCTCAACCCAACCTGCGACCTGCCACAGCCCCGCAGGTCGAGTTGAGCGCAGCGAAACCCAACGCAAGTCAGAGAATGTTCGCGTAGTCGGCTTCGATGCGATCCAGGCTCAGGTGGTTGAGGAAGTTGGAGAAGCACATCCAGGCCGACAGCGCATTCATGTCCTGGAACTGCGGCGGCAGGTACTTGGGCGGCCGCACCAGGCCCTCGTCCACCAGTTTGCGCAGGGTGCGCATGTCTTCCAGGGTGGTCTTGCCGCAGAACAGCAGCGGAATCTGCTCCAGCTTGCCCTTGCGCACCGCCAGCTGGATGTAGTTGTAGATCAGGATGAAACCCTTGAGGTAGGACAGGTCCTTGGTGAACGGCAGGCCGGTCGGCAAGGAGCCGCGGAACACCCGGCTGGCGTTGCTGTAGCCGCCTTCCAGGCCGTAGCCCTGCTCGCGGAAGAACTCGAACACCTCGAGGAAATCGGCGCCCTCCTCGGCCATGTGGATGGCGCGGGTGCGGTTGGTCAGCTTGCGCAGGCGCGTGGGGTAGGAGGCGAAGGCGATCACCTCCATCAGGATCGCCAGGCCCTCCTGGGTCACCGTCGACGAGGGCGGGCCCTTGGCCAGGAAGGTGCAGATCGGCTGGGCCAGACCGTTGAGCGTGGTGCCGACGTGCACCAGGCCTTCGTGCACCTCCAGCGCCTTGACGTCGCGCTCGTTGAAGCGCGCGTCGCTGCGGATCTTGATGTAGTCGGCGCCGGCCGCGGCATCGGCGAGGATGCCGTCGGACTCGAAGACGCGGATGGTGTCGTCGCCGAACACCCCGGCCAGGCGCTGCTGCAGGATGCTCACCGCATCGGTGGCGCCGAGCAGCTTGGGCTCGTCCTCGAGGTCGCCGCGGGCGGCGATGTTGTTGAGATAGTCCGAGAGCATCAGGCCAAGGTCGGCCAGGGTCGGGTCGCCGGCATGGAAGGCATCGGAGGCGGCGCCGTAGAGCTCCTGGCTGATCAGGCCGAAGTCCTCGGTACCACGCGCCTCGAGCATGCGGATGACCATGCGGTATTCCTTGCACATGCGCCGCATGATCTGCCCGACCGGGTTGAACTGGCCGAGCTGGCGGGTGATGTCGCGCTCGATGTTCTGAAATTCCAGCTTCTTCGCCGCGGCGTCGAAGGCCAGCGGGCGGCCCAGGTAATAGTCGCGATCCACCGCCGGCAGGGCCTTGCCCTTGGCCTTGAGGAAGGCGTCGCGGACGCCGTCGTCCCACTTCACCGCATCGAGCACGCGGATCGGCGTCTGCGCCTCGACGATGCGGTCGCTCAGGGCACGGATGCCCAGTTGGTAGTCGTCCAGTTTCTGCTGGCTGTTCATCGCAATTCCTAGTCGCCGGCCCGCTGGTAGCGCGCCACCTCGACGAACAGATCGGCGTTGGCCGGGTCGTCGAGGTAAGCGAACACCTGGTCCAGCGAGCTGGTGATCAGCGCGCCGTCGCCTTCGGGCATGCTTACCGTCTCGCCCTCCAGCAGGCCCTTGCTCATGTCCTGGAGGATGCGCTCGGTATCCAGGTTGTATACCACCAGCTCGTTGCTGCGGGTCAGCTCGAAACCGGCGATGGCGAAGTTGGCGCCCAGGCTCTTCGGCAAGCCGGCGGACAGGTACCAGCGGCGGCCGTGGTGGGCGACGGTGAAACCGAATTCCTCGAGGCTGTCGAGGTTGTCCGGGCTGCCCTCGTAGATGCGGGCCTTGTACAGGTTGGAGCCGGCCCGACTGACCTCCAGATAGAGCTGCTCGCCCCACTCGTCCTGACGGGTCCACTCGCCCAGCAGCGGCATGGGCGCCGCCTCGTTGGCCGGAATCGGGTCCTTGAAGGTGACCAGGCAACCAGTCAACAGCAGGAAGGACAAGGCGACCACTGCGCGCCAGGCTTTCATTTCGCTCTCCTTGTGAAGACCGTTCGACCCCGTGGCCGACGGTTTACAACCCCAGAACCAGGTTCATATAGCGTTTAAGGATGGCCAGCATTCCCTCGCTGTCCAGATGCTCGACGCCGTCCAGCAGGCCCTGATACTCCATCCGCACGATGGTGGCCGTCAACAGCACGGCATCCTGCTCCGGCTGGCGCGAACCGAGCACCTCGAAGAAGTGGGTGACGCCCTGCTGGAGGATCTGCCGGTGGGCGCGCACCAGGTCGCGCAGGCGCGGATTGAGCAGCGCTTCCTGCTGGAACGCCTGCTCGGCGATCAGGTGGTCGCGGCGTTCGCGCAACTGGCGCTGCACGTACTGCACCGCCAGCGCGGCGATCTCGTCGGCCAGCTGCCGGCGCGCCGCCTCGCTGCCGTCCAGACGACCGACCAGATTCGCCAGCAGGCCCTGGGTACTGTCCCAGAAGGCCGCCATCTGCGCCGCGCTGCGTTCGACGAACTGGGCGAAGGTGTCGGTGATGAGGTCGTCGATGTCCTTGAAGTAGTAGGTGGTGGCCGACAGCGGCACCTGCGCCTCGGCCGCCACCGCGCGATGGCGCACGGCGCGCACGCCGTCGCGCACGATGATGCGCATGGCGGCGTCGAGAATTGCCTGGCGGCGCTGCTCGCTGCCCTGACGGCTGGCCTTGCGGCCCTGGTACTGGACGCTTTCGGCGACGGCATTGGCCGCCTGGGTGGCACTCGGAGGGGCAGGCGCACGGCTCACGGCAGGTCGATCCTCTACGTTCCGGTTATGACATAGCAGAGTAATGGGTTCGGTAGACAAGCAAAAGATTGCGCAGTTGCCGGTGCCCGGCAGGCAGCCCGGGCGCAACAAAAAGCCGCCCGGAGGCGGCTTGTTGCGAGAACCTCAGGCCTGCGGGCGCATGTGCGGGAAGAGGATCACGTCGCGGATCGACGGCGAGTTGGTCAGCAGCATCACCAGGCGGTCGATGCCGATGCCTTCGCCGGCGGTCGGCGGCATGCCGTACTCCAGGGCGCGGACGAAGTCGGCATCGTAGTGCATGGCCTCGTCGTCGCCGGCGTCCTTGTCGGCCACCTGCTGCATAAAGCGCGCGGCCTGGTCTTCGGCGTCGTTGAGCTCGGAGTAGGCGTTGGCGATCTCGCGGCCACCGATGAACAGCTCGAAGCGGTCGGTGACGCTCGGATCGTCGTCGCTGCGACGGGCCAGCGGCGAAACCTCGAACGGATAGCGGGTGATGAAGTGCGGCTGCTCCAGCTTGTGCTCGACCAGCTCCTCGAAAATCATCACCTGCAGCTTGCCCAGGCCTTCGAAGCCGAGCACCTTGGCGCCGGCCTGCTTGGCGATGGCGCGGGCCTTGTCGATGTCGTTGAGGTCGGCGGCGGTGATTTCCGGGTTGTACTTGAGGATCGAGTCGAACACCGACAGGCGCACGAAGGGCTCGCCGAAGTGGAACACCTTGTCGCCGTAGGGCACGTCGGTGCTGCCGAGCACGGCCAGGGCCAGCTCGCGGAACAGCTCCTCGGTCAGGTCCATGTTGTCTTCGTAGTCGGCGTAGGCCTGGTAGAACTCGAGCATGGTGAACTCGGGGTTGTGCCGGGTGGAGACGCCTTCGTTACGGAAGTTGCGGTTGATCTCGAAGACTTTCTCGAAGCCGCCGACCACCAGCCGCTTGAGGTACAGCTCCGGGGCGATGCGCAGGAACATCTGCATGTCCAGGGCATTGTGGTGGGTCTCGAAGGGCTTGGCCGCGGCGCCGCCGGGGATGGTCTGCAGCATCGGGGTTTCCACTTCGAGGAAACCACGCTCGCTGAGGAAGCGGCGGATATGACCGATCACCTGCGAGCGCACGCGGAAGGTGTCGCGCACCTCCTCGTTGACGATCAGATCGACGTAGCGCTGGCGGTAGCGCTGCTCGGTGTCGGTCAGGCCGTGGTGCTTGTCCGGCAGCGGGCGCAGCGACTTGGTCAGCAGGCGCACGTTCTGCATGTCGACGTACAGGTCGCCCTTGCCGGAACGGGCCAGGGTGCCCTCGGCGGCGATGATGTCGCCCAGGTCGAAGTGCTTGACCGCGTCCAGCTGCTCGGCCGGCAGGGTCTTGCGGTTGACGTAGACCTGCAGGCGCCCGGAGGTGTCCTGGATGACCATGAAGGCGCCGCGGTTGAGCATGATGCGCCCGGCGACCTTGACCGGAATGGCGGCCGCTTCCAGCTCTTCCTTGGTCTTCTCCGCGTACTCTTTCTGCAGCTCGGCGCACAGGCTGTCGCGGCGGAAATCGTTGGGGAAGGCATTGCCCTGCTCACGGACGGCAGCCAGCTTTTCCTTGCGCTGGGCAATCAGCTTGTTTTCTTCGTGCTGCCGTTCTTCGTGGGAGAGGCTTTGCGGGTCGAGTTGTTGGTCGCTCATGGTCGTTATCTGCCTGACGCGTAAATGCAAATGGGGTTTGGGAGGGTTACAGGCCCTGCTTGAGGCTGGCCTCGAGGTACTGGTCGAGGTCGCCATCGAGGACCTTCTGGCAGTCGCTGCGCTCGACGCCGGTACGCAGATCCTTGATGCGCGAGTCATCGAGCACGTAGGAGCGGATCTGGTGGCCCCAGCCGATGTCGGACTTGGAGTCTTCCAGGGCCTGGGACGCGGCGTTGCGCTTCATCATCTCCAGCTCGTACAACTTGGCCCGCAGCATCTTCATGGCGGTGTCCTTGTTGGCGTGCTGGGAACGCTCGTTCTGGCAGGCCACCACGGTGTTGGTCGGCACGTGGGTGATACGCACCGCCGAGTCGGTGGTGTTGACGTGCTGACCGCCGGCGCCGGAGGAGCGGTAGGTGTCGATGCGCAGGTCGGCCGGGTTGATCTCGATCTCGACCTTGTCGTCGATCTCGGGCGAGACGAACACCGCCGAGAACGAGGTGTGGCGACGGGCGCCGGAGTCGAACGGGCTCTTGCGCACCAGGCGGTGCACGCCGATCTCGGTACGCAGCCAGCCGAAGGCGTACTCGCCCTTGATGTGCACGGTGGCGCCCTTGATGCCGGCGACTTCGCCCTCGGACAACTCGATGATGGTGGCATCGAAGCCGCGCTTGTCGGCCCAGCGCAGGTACATGCGCAGCAGGATATTGGCCCAGTCCTGCGCTTCGGTGCCGCCGGAGCCGGCCTGGATATCCAGGTAGCAGTTGTTGGGGTCCATCTCGCCGCTGAACATGCGGCGGAATTCCAGCTTCTCGAGGATGTCGCGCAGGCGTTCGACTTCGGCGACGATGTCGTTCACCGCGCCTTCGTCGTTCTCTTCGGCGGCCATTTCCAGCAGATCCTTGGAATCGGCCAGGCTGCCGGTGAGGTCGTCGATGGTCTCGACGATCTGCGCCAGCATGGCGCGCTCACGGCCCAGGTTCTGCGCGTACTCGGGGTTGTTCCAGACGCTGGCGTCTTCCAGCTCGCGGTTTACTTCGACCAGACGATCATGCTTGTGATCGTAGTCAAAGATACCCCCGAATGCTCTGGGTCCGCTCGGACAGGTCCTTGATGGCGTTGAGGATCGGATTGATTTCCATGGTAGTCGGCGCTCGCGGCAAATCGGACGGAAAAGCCGGCGATTATACCCGAGCCAGCACGGCCTGGCAGCCCGTTATGGGCGACCAATCAGCGCTCTCTGGATCAACGGCGCAGGCGTTCGCCTGAGCGCGGCCTCAACTGGGCTCGAGTTCGCGCACCGACACGCCCAGCGCCGGCCGCCGCGCGTCCTCGGCGATCAGCGTTGCGGCCTTCTCGGCGATCATCAGCACCGGCGAGCAGGTGTTGCCGGAGACGATGCTTGGCATGATCGAGGCATCGGCGATGCGCAGCCCGGCGATGCCGTGCACGCGCAGGCGGGCGTCGACCACCGCGTCGCGGCCCTGCCCCATGGCGCAGGTGCCCACTGGGTGGAAGATGGTGGTGCCGATCTCCCCCGCCGCCCGCTGCAGATCGTCCTCGCTGCGATAATCCGGCCCCGGTTTGTATTCCTGCGGACCGTAGGGCGCCAGCGCCGGGGCGGCGACGATGCGCCGGGTCAGGCGGATGGCGTCGGCCGCCACCTGCAGGTCGCGTTCGTCGCTCAGGTAGTTGGGCCGGATCGACGGCGCGACGCCGGCCTCCGCCGCGGCGATCTCGATGCGCCCGCGGCTGTGCGGACGCAGGTTGCACACCGAAGCGGTGAAGGCCGGGAAATCGTGCAACGGCTCGCCGAAACGCTCCAGCGACAGCGGCTGCACGTGGTACTGCAGGTTGGCGCGGGCCTGACCGGGATCGGATTTGGCGAAGGCGCCGAGCTGGCTGGGCGCCATCGACAATGGCCCGCTGCGCTTGAGCAGGTACTCCAGGCCCATGCCCAGCTTGCCCCAGGGGCTGGCGGCGATGCGGTTGAGGGTCTTTACGCCGTTGACCCGGTAGATCAGGCGCAGTTGCAGGTGATCCTGCAGGTTCGCGCCGACCCCGGGCAGCTCATGGCGCACGCCGATGCCCAAGCGTTCGAGCAGGGGCCTGGGGCCGATGCCCGAGCGCTGCAGCAGCGCCGGGGTGCCGATCGCGCCGGCGCACAGGACGATCTCGCGACGCGCCGCCACGCCGAGCGTGCGCCCCTGCCAGCGCAGCTGCAGGGTGCGGGCCCGTCCCTCGGCCAGTTCCAGGCGCTCGACCTCGGCACCGGTCAGCACCTGCAGATTGGCGCGCTTGCGGATACCGCGCAGGAAGGCCTTTGACGCATTCCAGCGCACGCCGCGCCGCTGGTTGACCTGGAAGTAGCTGCAGCCCTCGTTGTCGCCGCCGTTGAAGTCCTCGACGCTGGCGATACCGCTCTGCGCCGCGGCTTCCCGGAAGGCCTCGAGGATCTCCCAGGACAGCCGCTGGCGCTCGACCCGCCACTCGCCGACACCGCCGTGCAGCGCGCTGGCGCCGGCGAAGTGGTTTTCCGTGCGCTTGAACAGCGGCAGCACGTCGCGCCAGGCCCAGCCGGGATTGCCCGCCGCGGCCCAGGCATCGTAGTCGGCGGCCTGGCCACGCATGTAGATCATGCCGTTGATCGACGAGCTGCCGCCGAGCACCCGCCCGCGCGGGTACTTCAGCGCACGGCCGTGCAGGCCGGGCTCGGCCTCGGTGCTGTAGCACCAGTCGGTGCGCGGGTTGCCGATGCAGTAGAGGTAGCCGACCGGAATATGGATCCAGGGGTGGTTGTCGCGCCCGCCGGCCTCGATCAGCAGCACGCTGACGCCGGGGTCGGCAGACAGGCGGTTGGCCAGCAGGCAGCCGGCAGGGCCGGCGCCGACGATCAGGTAGTCATAGGCATCCAGGGGCGCTGGCGACATGGGCATCCTCGCGTGTCGTTCTGGTCATTGGCCACCAGCCTAGAACAGGCCGGGTGCGAGGATGAATGATCTTTTGGTCTGATAGACCCGGCCCGGGCCCCGACTCAGACCGCGCTCAGTTCGACCCGCACCTGGGCTTCCAGCTCGCGCTTGAGCGCCGGATCGAGCTTGAGCTGGCGGGACAGCTCCTCGAGGTAGGCCCGTTCCATAAAGTGCTCCTCGTCCACCATCAGCACGCTGGCGATGTACATCTCCGCGGCCATCTCCGGGGTGCTGGCGGCGCGCGCCACCTCGGCCGGGTCGAGCGGCTTGTTCAGCTCGGCATCCAGCCAGCGCAGCAGCTCGGGATCACCCGCCAGGGCGCCGATCTGCTCCTCGATCAGCTGGCGCTCCCTGGCATCCACGTGACCATCGGCCTTGGCCGCCGCCACCAGCGCCTTGAGGATCGCCTGGCTGTGCAGTTCGGCCTGTGGCGCCGGCAGGCGATCCACCGTCTGCGGCTCGGCGACCGGCCGCGCATTGGCCGCGCGCTGCTGCTCCTGCCAGTTGCCATAGGCCTTGTAGGCGATCACCCCGAGGGCGGCCAGGCCGCCGTAGGTGATGGCCTTGCTGCCGACCTTGCGCGCGCTCTTGTTGCCCAGCAGCAGGCCCAGCGCGCCGGCCGCAAGGGCGCCACCGCCGGCGCCCTTGAGCAGCGTGCCGAGGTCGCCACCACCCTTGCCACCGCTACTCGCGCCACCTGCAATGCCGCCGAGCAATCCACCCAGGCCGCCGGACGACGATGAGCCGGACTTCTGCTGCAGCAGGTCCTGGCCGGATTTGAGCAACTGGTCGAGCAGTCCACGAGTGTTCATCTGAGCCCTCCTTCAGGGGCGGAAAGTGACCCGATTCTAGCCCCGCGGTTTGCCGGGCGAGGCGTGGGCTGTGCTTCCGAATATTGCAGGCGCCAGGCAAAGCCCTTTTCGTTCGGTTAAAAAACGGCTTTATCCATTTTCGATGAACCATAACCCTGACAGCCTGCCCCCGGATAGCCCGTCATGCTGACCCCGCGCCAGATCCGCCACTTCATCGCCGTCGCCGAAACCGGCGCGATCTGCGCCGCCGCCCAGGCGGTGTTCATCTCCCAGTCGACCCTGACCCTGGCCATCCAGCAGTTGGAGGAAGAGATCGGCGTCAGCCTGTTCAACCGCCACGCCTAGAGCATGAGCCTGCCCACCAGGGCCACCAGTGCCTGCGCCAGGCGCACCTGATCCTGGCCAACTTGGAAGACCGCCACGCCCTGCAGACCGAGGTACTGACCCACTCACCGCCCCGCCTCTGGCTACGGCAAGGACCTGTCCAGCGACTCACTGCAGGACTACCGCGTGGTGCGCCACCTCATGACACCCCACGGACAACAACTAGACTGAATGAATACCCTGTTCGGCAGCGGTATTGCCGACATTTTGCTGCCCCAGTAACAGTCCACAAGAAGAGGGAATCCCAATGTCCGCGCCGAAAACCGCAGTGCTCAGCGCTCTCGCCACCGCCCTGCTCGCCGCAGGCGCCGTGCAGGCCGCCGCACCGCTCAAGACCCTGGGCCAGGCCGAGGGTCAGCTCAACATCATCGCCTGGCCCGGCTACATCGAGCGCGGCGAGACCGACAAGAACTACGACTGGGTCACCCAGTTCGAGAAGGCCAGCGGCTGCAAGGTCAACGTCAAGACCGCCGCCACCTCCGACGAGATGGTCAGCCTGATGGCCAAGGGCGGCTACGACCTGGTCACCGCCTCGGGCGACGCCTCCCTGCGCCTGATCGCCGGCAAGCGCGTGCAGCCGGTGAACATCGACCTGATCCCCAACTGGAAGAATGTCGACGAGCGCCTGAAGGACGCCCCCTGGCATGTGGTGGATGGGCAGCACTACGGCACCCCCTACCAGTGGGGCCCGAACGTGCTGATGTACAGCACCCAGGCGTTCAAGGAGGCGCCGACCAGCTGGAAGGTGGTGTTCGAGGAAATGACCCTGGCCGACGGCAAATCCAACAAGGGCCGCGTGCAGGCCTACGACGGCCCCATCTACATCGCCGACGCCGCCCTCTATCTGAAGGCGCACAAGCCGGAGCTGGGCATCAGCGACCCCTACCTGCTCAACGAGGAGCAGTACGCCGCCGCGCTGCAGCTGCTGCGCCAGCAGCACGCCCTGACCCACCGCTACTGGCACGACGTCACCGTGCAGATGAACGACTTCAAGAACGAGGGCGTGGTCGCCTCCAGCGCCTGGGGCTATCAGGTCAACGCCCTGCAGATGGAAAAGCAGCCGATTGCCTCGACCGTGCCGGCCGAGGGTGCCACCGGCTGGGCCGACACCACCATGCTGCATGCCGAGGCCAAGAACCCCAACTGCGCCTATGCCTGGATGAACTGGTCACTGGAACCCAAGCTGCAGGGCGACCTGGCCGCCTGGTTCGGCTCCAACCCGGCAGTGCCGGCAGCCTGCAAGGGCAACGCCCTGCTGACCGACGAAGGCTGCAAGACCAACGGCTTCGACAACTTCGACAAGATCGCCTTCTGGAAGACCCCGCAGGCCGAGGGTGGCAAGTACGTGCCCTACAGCCGCTGGACCCAGGACTACATCGCCATCATGGGTGGCCGGTAAAAGCCACCCTGGTTCGACGGACTCGTAGGGTGGACGAGGCCTTGTTCGTCCACCAGCCGGCAACGCTGGTGGATGGATAAAGCGCCATCCACCCTACGACTGCGCGGCCAGAACAACTTTCAAACCTCGATGGCTCTCGTAGGGTGGACGACGCCTTTTTCGTCCACCAACCGGCACCGTCGGTGGATGGATAGAGCGCCATCCACCCTACGCGATGGCAGGCCTGCCACCGCTGTTCACCGTTGTACATCCACCACCGACTCTCCCGTCTTGTGTCGGCAAAACCCAACCCGGGCGAGACGGTGGTGGATGGCTTATATCCTGGAGCTTTTGTTATGACCCTTGCAGTGCAATTCACCGATGTCTCCCGCGTGTTCGGCGAGGTCAAGGCCGTCGACCGGGTGTCCATCGACATCCGGGACGGCGAATTCTTTTCCATGCTCGGCCCCTCCGGCTCGGGCAAGACCACCTGCCTGCGCCTGATCGCCGGTTTCGAGCAGCCCAGCGCCGGCTCCATCCGCATCCACGGCGCCGAGGCCGCCGGGCTGCCGCCCTACCAGCGCGACGTCAACACGGTGTTCCAGGACTACGCCCTGTTCCCGCACATGAACGTGCTGGAGAACGTCGCTTACGGCCTCAAGGTCAAGGGCGTGGCCAAGGCCGAGCGCCTGGC
>NZ_AVOF01000983.1:0-531 GCF_000465935.2 Pseudomonas sp. EGD-AK9 | reverse complement strand
TTCTGCCCCGTACACGCTTAGCATGACTGGTTTCATCACTTGTAGACGCCCCCTTCTCCTATGTAAGTCCTTTCTTTTAAGTATACAGAGCCTAAGGGCGTTTTTATAGAAAAAAACCGTTTTTGTGTTGAAGTCTGAATGTGCTATAATAGGGAAAGCAACTTTGCAAACCAAACAATAGATTTTTATTGTTACACTGAATATAATGGTTTTATGACGACGAAAGGAGCGAATGTCATGACTGAAGTTGAAATGAAAGAACAGGTGCAGGAAGTACTGGACAAACTTCGTCCGTTTTTACTTCGTGACGGCGGTGACTGTGAACTTGTAGACGTAGATGAAGGTATCGTTAAGCTTCGCCTTCTAGGCGCATGCGGCAGCTGCCCAAGTTCAACAATTACGCTGAAAGCCGGAATTGAGCGCGCTCTTCTAGAAGAAGTGCCGGGTGTCGTTGAAGTAGAACAAGTCTTTTAATAAAGCAGCCAGGCGGATATTTGATCAGCCTGGCTTTTTTTATTAGAGATGTTGATC
>NZ_AVOF01000982.1:0-529 GCF_000465935.2 Pseudomonas sp. EGD-AK9 | reverse complement strand
AGACAAATAAGGAATTTAGCAATAACGCTAAAGTAAATCAATGACCCGTACGGGATTCGAACCCGTGTTACCGCCGTGAAAGGGCGGTGTCTTAACCGCTTGACCAACGGGCCTTCACGAAATGGTGAGCCATGAAGGACTCGAACCTTCGACCCTCTGATTAAAAGTCAGATGCTCTACCAACTGAGCTAATGGCTCTTAAAGATGTCGGAATTTCTATAGAGCAAACGACTTAAATCTAGTTCTCATCTTGTACTCTATTGAAGCAGTTTCCGTAACAACGAGATTTATAATATCACGAACAAATAGAAGTGGCAATAACTTTTTTGGTTTTTTTCATATTTTTTTCTCAGACCAACTTATATGCGGCTTTCAAACAAAAAACAAGCCCCTTAAATAGGGGCTTGCAGACATATTCTATTTAGTTCGCACGGTACACACTGCGAAGGACATTTGTTTGTGAGCGGTCTGGACCGACAGAGAAAATAGAAAGCGGAATGCCTGTCAGCTGAGACACACGCTCAAGATA
>NZ_AVOF01000981.1:0-533 GCF_000465935.2 Pseudomonas sp. EGD-AK9 | reverse complement strand
CGAACAGGTCACCACCACCCTCGACGCCGAACTGGTGCCGGGCGCCGGCGAGGTGGCGCGGCTGTCGGCCGAGGTCTCGGCGACCCTGCGCCAGTGCCAGCAGAGTGGCCAGACGGTGCTGCGCCAGGTCGAGGCGATCGGCGCCAGCGAGGCGCAGCTGGGCCAGGTGATCGAGCAACTGGCCGGCCAGCTGGACGAAGTGAGCAAGGTCATCGGGGTGATCGCCAGCATCTCCCAGCAGACCAATCTGCTGGCGCTCAACGCCGCCATCGAGGCCGCCCGCGCCGGCGAGCACGGCCGCGGCTTCGCCGTGGTGGCCGAAGAGGTGCGACGCCTGGCCGGGCATACCACCGCGGCCACCGACCAGGTCAGCGGCATCATCGAGCGCTTTCGCGACGGCATGCGCCAGCTCGGCGACGCCGGCGGCCATATGCACCAGGCGGTGGCCGACGGCCGCGACGGCATGCGCGAAGTCGGCGCCGGCCTGGACAGCACGCGCCAGGCCATGGACCGCCTGGACGCCCAGGTCGGCC
>NZ_AVOF01000980.1:0-535 GCF_000465935.2 Pseudomonas sp. EGD-AK9 | reverse complement strand
GAAGAGGCCTTCTTTATGAGTGGTCTGAAGTGGCGGAGTGGAGATGGCTGTACGCTGTGTGTGGGCTGATCATGTTTACAGGCTCGATTCGTACATTTTTAATGGAAGCGGACAAAGTGTTTTTGCTGCAAAAGAAAGAAATCATCTATCAGCTCAAACGGTACGCGCTTTTGTATTCTTTTCTCGTCACGATGGCTAAATGGCTGCTTCTCTTTTTTATTGTCCTTCCCCTTATCAGTCATTTTGTTCACATCACATTCGCAGAAAGCACTGCTCTATTGTGTTATTTGTTTGGCCTTCATATATTCTTTTTATCCTTAAAGCAAGACAGGATCAGAAAGCCGCGCTCTATTTCGAGATGGATTGGCAATATCCTTGTCAGAGCTATTCTTTTTGCTGGTTCTGCTATCCTGATTGTTTTTACTGAGCGGCATTTGCTTGCGCTTTTTGGCATTTTATTTTTGCTTTTCTCAGTTATCCGCAGTTTGAAAAAGACGGCTTCATTCACGGCTTTTGAAGCTGAGGTGACTGAAGA
>NZ_AVOF01000979.1:0-534 GCF_000465935.2 Pseudomonas sp. EGD-AK9 | reverse complement strand
CGTTCACCCGGGTAAAACGGGTCCTCAAGAAAACGCTCCTCCGTCAATGCCGGCCGATTCAAATAACCTCTGGCAACACCCGCTCCGGCAATGTATAGTTCGCCGGCGACACCGGAAGGCTGTACGGCTAAATGCGGATCTAAAACATACAAACGCGCACCAGGTACGGGCTCCCAATCGGAATCCGCAAACGATCCCTTTCCCGTTCTGGATCTAACACGTAAAATGCCGCGTCTACCGTTGCTTCTGTCGGCCCGTAGCCATGGATTAATGATACCTGCGGCAATACAGAAGCAAAACGGGCTGCCGTACGCGGCGCAAGCGGTTCACCTCCGGCGAATACACGCTTTAGGTTTGTCCCGTCACCAAGCGCTAACATTTCCGCTTGATCGAGAAAGCTGTTCAGCATAGCCGGAATAAAATGAACCGTTGTCACTTTTTCCTGATGAATGGCTTTTACGATCAATGCGGAGTCTTTTTCCCAGCCGGGCGGAAGCAGATACGCCGAAGCACCGGAAAGAGCCCACCAAAACA
>NZ_AVOF01000978.1:0-538 GCF_000465935.2 Pseudomonas sp. EGD-AK9 | reverse complement strand
CATGTGCTCCAATCCTGCTGTCTCCAGCCCAAATGCGAATCTCGTGAAAAAGGCTTTACGTAAACTGACATTCTTTGTTGCAATCGATTTGTTTATTTCTGAGACTGCGAAATACGCAGATGTGATTTTACCTGCCTCCTCTTACTTAGAAGATGAAGGCACCATGACAAATGTAGAAGGACGCGTGACATTAAGAGAAGCAAGCCGGCCATGCCCCGGCGAAGCAAAGCATGATTGGCAGATCATTTGTGATCTCGCATCCGCTCTCGGCAAGGGCCGCTACTTTTCTTATACGTCAGCGGAGGATATTTTTAATGAATTGAGAGAAGCGAGCCGAGGCGGGATTGCCGATTATTCAGGCATCTCATACGGCAGGCTCAGACGTGAAGGCGGCATTCATTGGCCGTGTCCGGAATCTGATCATCCCGGAACTGGGCGCTTGTTTACAGAATCATTTGCTCATCCGGATCAAAAAGCGGCATTAAGTGTGATTCCAAACGAACCACCTGTTCCAAAAGAGAAGCCGACAGCCGATTAT
>NZ_AVOF01000977.1:0-536 GCF_000465935.2 Pseudomonas sp. EGD-AK9 | reverse complement strand
CGAAGCAGGCAACCATATAGCCGACCGCAGTCCCTGATAAATGCAATTCATTCATAATGGTCGGCGTTACTGGAATCACAAGCCCGATCCCCAAAAAAGCAATAAATAAATTGGTTAATAATATCGTTAAGGTAATATTTTTCTTCTCCATATGACTTCCCCTTTTTCAAGTGTGTATCCCTTATACTGTAAGACCTCCTCCTAGGGGAGAGTCAACGGATTTGCAAAATCTTTCTAAAGCCTTATGACAGTTATTCATTTGCGGGAATAAGCATGTCGATATGCTGCGGCAGGACCTGAATGACTGCGGGTGTATGTGTATAAACTTCTCCATCCATATCCGCCTTTTTGGCAGTCTGTTTCAATCTCGATACGGGAAGCCTGGACATAGGACAGCTCTCCGGTAAAACGATCAATTGAACCCTGTTCCATGCTCATCAGCTCCCGCAGCGCGGTGAGGTTGGTATTGCGGCATATGAGAACATCAAGTAAGCCGTCTTCAATACTGGCATCGGGCAGAGGAATTCGATTCGTTC
>NZ_AVOF01000976.1:0-539 GCF_000465935.2 Pseudomonas sp. EGD-AK9 | reverse complement strand
CTAGGCGGGGCAGTTGTTCAATGCAATTGTAGCCAAGCGAATCCAGATAATACTGATGCCAATGGGCCTGGTCTGCTTTTTTCATATGGTCTGTTAATATGCTACGAAGCTGTCTGTCTTTTGTGTGGCTGCCAGCGAGGATTTTCATGAGCAAACCGGGGTTTTTTTCAAGCAGATACATTCCCAGTTTGTGCAGCTTCTGGCCGATTACGTTATGAACAGCTGGGTAGGCGCCGGACAGAATAAGGTGTGACACTTTGTCCGGGCGGGTAAAGCCGATATGCTGCGCGATTAAGCCTCCGGCAGAATACCCGAATAACACAGCTTTATCAATGTGCAAAGCGTCCATGAATTGCGCGATCTCGTTTGCGTAATAGGAAATAGACACTGGCTGATCGATGTGATCACTATCACCGTGGCCGCTTAAATCGGGAAAAATCACCCTGAAATGCTTGGATAGAAGGCGCTGATAATAAAAAACCTTGCGTCCCATGCCCGGCGGGTGGATAAAAATGATAGGGATTCCCTGTCCATATTCT
>NZ_AVOF01000975.1:0-539 GCF_000465935.2 Pseudomonas sp. EGD-AK9 | reverse complement strand
AATGACAGCAAAACGAATGTCCCGTTTTGGAGAAAGCTGTACAGCCGTTCCGAATTGCCGTCGGAAAGAATCAGCTTCATGTCAGGGAGCCTTGCCCCGTTCAAACGATTCGGCGGCATGGTACGATCAGCTTCATATCTGACATCGAGCGCAGAAATTTGCCCTGCTACATATCGATTCACATCAGGGAAGGCCAGCAGCTCCGACATCATGCTTCGCAAATGGAGGCCTGCTTGAGTGAAATCGATCAGCTTTGTCTGTGCCTCCGTGTTACTGAGGAGCCCTTCAGCTGCCGGGTGCCGCTCGTCATGGTAGCTGTCCAAAAGCCATGAAGGCGCAGAGCCTTTGATGGCCGCCGCCAGTTTCCACCCAAGGTTCATTGCATCCTGAAGGCCGACATTCAGTCCTTGCCCGCCCGCCGGAAAATGAATATGCGCGGCATCACCCGCAAGAAAGATTCTGCCGTCCCGATACCGTTTCGCTTGGCGCGGTCGACACCCTGGTTGATGTCCGGGGACTGCTTGCCGATGATGTTGAGC
>NZ_AVOF01000974.1:0-540 GCF_000465935.2 Pseudomonas sp. EGD-AK9 | reverse complement strand
ATCAATTAGGCCTCCTGCGATATTTAACGAGGGCAGCAGGACATCTGGATCTCCAATAGCGGATACCGTAAACGGAGCGGGATGCTGCACCCCGTCTACCGTTACCACAGGACCATTGCATTTGATATACGAATCATGCGTCAAACGCTGTCCATTAACGGCGACAGCTGCCGCTCCTGAGATATACAGTTCGTTTACTACTTGGAAGATATGGCTTTCGTGAACGATGTAACTATTCACATTCTCCCCTTCCGGTATGTATGACGCATCTTCCAATGTCACCTCAACGCCTTCTCCCTGCACACCGACTTCCCCAATATACATCCTGTATTTTTCTGTATCTTCGAGGACATTATAGTATTCCGACTTCTCTTTCTTCAGCTTATTTTCCGCCTGGCGGACTTTGTTTTGCTTTTGATATAATTCTTTTTCAAGCTTCTTATTTTCTTTCTCTTGTTTCAGAAGTTCATCTCTCAGCGCATATTCTTTTTTCCACTCTTCCGTCTCAGCCGCGCTTTTGTTGTTTTCTTTTGTCATTTG
>NZ_AVOF01000973.1:0-13470 GCF_000465935.2 Pseudomonas sp. EGD-AK9 | reverse complement strand
CCTTGGCCCGCTGCACCAACTGGTAGCGGAACGCCGGCGGCGACAGGCGCAGCTCGCGCGGCGTGCCGCAGCGGGTGGCCAGCCAGTCGTGGTCGATATGCCCGGCGACGAAGTCGGCGACCTTCTCCGCGCGCTCGCGGTCGTCCACCGGGATTTCCTTGTTCAGGCGGTTGAGGTTGGTGGCGGTGTCATAGGAGCCGGTGCCCACCGTCATCACCGGCAGGCCGCTGGCCAGGGCGCCGCGGCACAGCTCCATGATGCGCGGGTCGGGGGCGAAGTCGCTGCACAGCAGCAGGCCGGCCAGTGGCACGCCGTTCATCGCCGCCAGCGCGGCGGAGAGGATGATGTCGTCGCGGTCGCCCGGGGTCACCACCAGGGTGCCGGGCTTGAGCAGCTGCACGCTGTTGGCCACGGCGCGGGCGCAGAGCACGATCTTCAGCATGCGCCGCTGCTCGTACTCGCCGGCGTTGAGGATGCGCGCGCCGAGCAGTTCGGCGACGTCCTTGGTGCGCGGCGCGTTGAGTTCCTCCTGCCAGGGGATGCAGCCGAGCAGGCGGAAGTCGGCGGTCTTGAGCAGCGGCGAGAGTTCCTGCAGGCGTTCGGCGAAAGCCGCCACGCCCTGTTCGCTGCGTACCTTGTTGAGGATCACGCCGAGCACCTTGGGGTCCTTCGGCCCGCCGAACAGCTGGGCCTGGATCTCGATGCGGTCGGACAGCTCGGTGAGGCTCTCGTCCTCCGGCGCGCTGACCAGGATCACGTCGGCGTCCAGGCTCTTGGCCAGGTGGAAGTTGACCCGCGCGGCGTAGCTGGCGTGACGGGTCGGCACCATGCCCTCGACTATGACCACGTCCTTGTCCACTGCGGCCCGTTGGTAGAGGCTGATGATCTCCTCGAGCAATTCGTCGAGCTGGCCGTCGCCGAGCATGCGTTCGACATGGCCGAGCGACAGCGGTTTGGGCGAGTTGAGGCCATGGGTGCGGGCGATCAGCTCGCTGGAGCGCTCCGGGCCCTCGTCGCCGGCATGCGGCTGGGCGATCGGCTTGAAGAAGCCGACCTTGAGGCCGCTGCGTTCCAGGGCGCCGACCAGGCCGAGGCTGATGGAGGTGAGGCCGACGCCGAAGCCGGTGGGGGCGATAAAGAAGGTGTGCATGGTCTCTCCTGATATGGGGGCGCTGAGCGCAGCGAAGCCCTGCGGGCGATTCGGGCTCAGGCGTCGAGCAGGGCCAGGGTATCCAGGGCGATCTGCCGTTCCTCGTTGGTCGGCACCACCAGCACCCGCGGACTGCCGTCGGCCTGGATGGCGCCGGCGACGCCGCGCACGCAGCGGGCGTTGGCCGGCTGGTCCAGGTGCAGGCCGAGCAGGCGCAGGTGGTCGACGGTCTTGCTGCGGATCAGCGGCGAGTTCTCGCCGATGCCGCCGGTGAACACCAGGCCGTCCAGCCGCGGTAGGGCGCAGCTCATGGCCGCCAGCGACTTGGCCAGGCGGTAGCAGAACACCTCGATGGCCAGGCTGGCGCCGGCATGGCCCTGCTCGCGCGCCTGCTCCAGGGCGCGCATGTCGTTGGACAGGCCGGACAGGCCGAGCAGGCCGCTGTCCTTGTTGAGCATGCTGTCGATCTGCTCCAGGCTCCAGCCCAGGGCGCGCGCCAGGTGGCTGTGCAGGTTGGGATCGACGTCGCCGCTGCGGGTGCCCATCACCAGGCCTTCCAGCGGGGTCAGGCCCATGCTGGTGTCGCGGCTCTGGCCGTCGACTATGGCGCAGGTGGAGCAGCCGTTGCCCAGGTGCGCCACCAGCCAGCTGCTGTCGCCCACGGCCAGGCCGGTCAGTTCCGCGGCGCGGCGGCTGACGTAGCGGTGGCTGGTGCCGTGGAAGCCGTAGCGGCGCACGCCGTGCTCGCGGTACAGCGCCTGTGGCACGGCGTAGCGGTAGGCGTACTCGGGCAGGGTCTGGTGGAAGGCGGTGTCGAACACCGCGACCTGCACCAGGTTGGGGAACAGCTTCATCGCCGCCTCGATGCCCAGCAGGTTGGCCGGGTTGTGCAGCGGCGCCAGCGGCGCGGTCTGGCGGATGGCCAGCAGGCTGATCCCGTCCAGCCGGCTGGCGGCAGTGAAGCGCTCGCCGCCGTGCACCACGCGATGGCCGATGCCGTGCAGCTCGCCGCCGGCGGCGCTTTGCACCAGCGGCAGCAGCTGGGAGAGCGCCAGGCGGTGGTCGGCGCCGGGGATCATCAGGCTGTCCCGGGTTTCGCCCTGCTGCCAGTGCAGGGCCGCCTCCGGGCTGCCCAGGCGCTCGGCCAGGCCGCTCAGGGGGAATGGCTCCTGGGTTTCGTTGACCAGGGCGAACTTGATCGACGAACTGCCGCAGTTGATCACCAGAATATTGCGTGCAGGCATTTAGGCTTCCTTGAAATCATCGTTCGGCCGTCCCGTGGCGCACCAGCCGCAGGGAAAGGTGCTGCCCAGGCGGGCCTGGCGCTGTTCGGGGTCGAGCACCCAGGGGCGATTCTGCCAGGGCGGGCGGTGACGCAGGTGCTGAGTATGGCCGCAGGACAAGACTGCCACCCAATCGCCGTGCTCGTCCTGACGGAAGTCAAGCAGGCGCGACGCCCCTGCCGCCGGCCGTTTGTCCGGGCTCGGGTCGCATTCGCCTGCGGCCTTGGTTAAACTCGCTCGTTCATCATTCTTCTGCAAAAGGTCTCACCCATGCTGATCGCCGCCAACAAGGCTGTCTCCATCGACTATACCCTGACCAACGATGCCGGTGAGGTGATCGACAGCTCGGCTGGCGGCGCGCCGCTGGTCTATCTGCATGGTGCGGGCAACATCATCGCCGGTCTGGAAAAGGCTCTGGTCGGCAAGCAGGTCGGCGACGAGCTGGACGTCTCGGTCGAGCCGGAAGAGGCCTACGGCGAATACAGCGCCGAACTGGTCGCCACCCTCAGCCGCGCCATGTTCGAAGGCGTCGACGAGCTGGAAGTGGGCATGCAGTTCCACGCCTCCGGCCCGGACGGCAGCATGCAGATCGTCACCATCCGCGATCTGGATGGCGACGACGTGACCGTCGACGGCAACCACCCGCTGGCCGGCCAGCGCCTGAACTTCAAGGTCAAGGTGGTCAATGTGCGCGACGCCAGCGCCGAGGAAGTGGCCCACGGCCATATCCATGGCGAAGGCGGTCACCACCACTGATCGGCAGGGCGTGCGGATCGTCCGAAACGACCTCCGGTCGTTCCATCATGGCGATCCGCTGCTAAGCTGAATCTTGCGAAGAAGGCGCCGATAGGCGCCTTTTTTGTCGCAGGCCAGCGTTGCTTGCCACCCTGCGGGCCGTCGCTGGCGACGTCGAAAACGCGCCAGGTGTTTTGTGCTCGCAGGCCATCGCTGGTCGCCTTGTGGGCCGTCGCGCCGAATCTGTCGAGGAAGTCCATCATGAGTGCTTTTCACGATCTCAACCTGCGTGCGCTGGATGGCCAGGACCTGCCGCTTGCGCCTTACAAGGGCCAGGTGGTGCTGGTGGTCAACGTCGCTTCCAAGTGCGGCCTGACCCCGCAGTACGCCGGGCTGGAAAAGCTCCATCAGCAGTACAAGGGCAAGGGCTTCACCGTGCTCGGCCTGCCGTGCAACCAGTTCGCCGGGCAGGAGCCGGGCAGCGAGGAGGCGATCCGCGAATTCTGCAGCCTCAACTACGGGGTGACCTTTCCCCTGGGCAGCAAGCTGGAGGTCAACGGCCCCGGCCGCCACCCGCTGTATCGCCTGCTGGCCGGCGAAGGCGCGGAGTTTCCCGGCGACATCACCTGGAATTTCGAGAAGTTCCTGGTCGGCCAGGACGGCCGGGTGCTGGCGCGCTTTTCGCCGCGCACCGCGCCGGACGATCCGGCGCTGATGCAGGCCATCGAGAAGGCGCTCGGCCTGGCAGACCGCTGAAAAACTACCTGCGTTGGCAATCCTGCGTTAAAAGCGGCCTCAAAATGCTCATTTACAGCACGTAAACTCCGCTTTTTCGGCCGCTTTTGCCTTGTCTCGCCTGCCTCGCCTACGTTTTTCAGCGGCCCGCTGTAACGGCGAATCGGCCAATCCGCCGGCCGTTTCGACGGCCAGCCTTGTTCCCCGCTCCTCCCGGCGGCTTAATCGAGCGAGCTGCCGAGGAGTCCGCCCATGACCAGTTTCCCCCGCGACCCCGACGAGGCCATGGCCTCGCCGGCCGCCCTGCGCGCGCTGATCGAAAGCCGTCGCGCGGTGCGCCGTTTCACCGCCGAGCCGGTGCCGGAGGCGGTGATCCGCGACTGCCTGGAGCTGGCGATGCTGGCGCCGAACTCCTGCAACCTGCAGCCCTGGAGTTTTCAGGTGATCCGCGAGCCGGCGCTGCTGGCGCAGCTGCACCCGGTGTGCATGAGCCAGCACGCCGCCCGCGCGCCGCTGATCGTCGCCGTGCTGGCGCGCCCGGATACCTGGCGCCAGGCCTGCCGGCAGATCGTCGAGCACTGGCCGGAAGCCGAGGTGCCGGCGCGCATCCGCCACTTCTACGGCAACACCGCGCCGTTCCAGTACAACCAGGGCCCGCTGGGCCTGCTCGGCCTGTTCAAGCGCCAGCTGGTGCGCCTGCTGGCGCTGCGCAAGCCGCTGATGCGCAGGCCCAATAGCCGCGCCGAGATGCGCCTGTGGGCGACCAAGTCCACCGCCCTGGCGGCGCAGAATCTGATGCTGGCGTTCCACAGTCACGGCTACGCCACCTGCCCGATGGAGGGCTTCGACGAGGTGCGCCTGCGCCGGGTGCTGGAGATTCCGCGCCAGGCCATTCCGATCATGCTGCTGGCGGTAGGTCGCCAGGGCGAGAAGGGCGTGTACAACCCGCGCCTGCGCTTTCCGCTGGAGCAGCAGGTGACCTGGCGCTGACCTGGATCAAGGCGTCCCGGCTTGAATACGGCGTAATCGTCCTCATCTAGTCTTCATCTCGGCGGGTTTCTGTATTCGGGGATTGTGGTCCCGGCCCGCTTTTCTAGAAGGAAGGACATCTATGCGTATCGACCGTTTGACCAGCAAGTTGCAACTTGCCCTCTCCGATGCCCAGTCCCTGGCCGTGGGCATGGACCACGCCGCCATCGAGCCGCTGCACCTGCTGCAGGCGCTGCTGGAGCAGCAGGGCGGTTCGATCAAGCCGCTGCTGATGCAGGTGGGCTTCGACATCGCCAGCCTGCGCCAGGGTCTGACCCGCGAACTCGACCACCTGGGCAAGCTGCAGAACCCCACCGGCGACATCAACCTGTCGCAGGACCTGGCGCGCCTGCTCAACCAGGCCGACCGCCTGTCGCAGCAGCGCGGCGACCAGTTCATCTCCAGCGAGCTGGTGCTGCTTGCGGCGATGGACGAGAACACCAAGCTGGGCAAGCTGCTGCTGGCCCAGGGCGTGTCGAAGAAGGCCTTGGAGAACGCCATCGCCAACCTGCGCGGCGGCCAGGCGGTCAACGACCCCAACGTCGAGGAGTCGCGCCAGGCGCTGGACAAGTACACCGTCGACCTGACCAAGCGTGCCGAGGAGGGCAAGCTCGATCCGGTGATCGGCCGCGACGACGAGATCCGCCGCACCATCCAGGTGCTGCAGCGCCGCACCAAGAACAACCCGGTGCTGATCGGCGAGCCCGGCGTGGGCAAGACCGCCATCGCCGAGGGCCTGGCCCAGCGCATCATCAACGGTGAAGTGCCCGACGGGCTCAAGGACAAGCGCCTGCTGTCGCTGGACATGGGCTCGCTGATCGCCGGGGCCAAGTTCCGCGGCGAGTTCGAGGAGCGCCTCAAGGCGGTGCTGGGCGAGCTGTCCAAGCAGGAAGGGCGGATCATCCTGTTTATCGACGAGCTGCACACCATGGTCGGCGCCGGCAAGGCCGAGGGTGCCATGGACGCCGGCAACATGCTCAAGCCTGCGCTGGCGCGCGGCGAGCTGCACTGCGTCGGCGCCACCACCCTGGACGAGTACCGCCAGTTCATCGAGAAGGACGCCGCGCTGGAACGGCGCTTCCAGAAGGTGCTGGTGGACGAGCCGAGCGAGGAAGACACCATCGCCATCCTGCGTGGCCTCAAGGAGCGCTACGAGGTGCACCACGGCGTGACCATCACCGACGGCGCGATCATCGCCGCGGCCAAGCTCAGCCATCGCTATATCACCGACCGCCAGCTGCCGGACAAGGCCATCGACCTGGTGGACGAGGCCGCCAGCCGTATCCGCATGGAGATCGACTCCAAGCCGGAGGCCCTCGACCGCCTGGATCGCCGCCTGATCCAGCTGAAGATCGAGCGCGAGGCGCTGAAGAAGGAGGAGGACGAGGCCACCAAGAAGCGCTTCGTCAAGCTGGAGGAGGACATCGCCAAGCTGGAGCGCGAATACGCCGACCTGGAGGAGATCTGGAAGTCGGAGAAGGCCGAGGTGCAGGGTTCGGCGCAGATCCAGCAGAAGATCGAGCAGGCCAAGGCCGACCTCGAGGCGGCGCGGCGCAAGTCCGACCTGCAGCGCATGGCCGAGCTGCAGTACGGCATCATTCCCGACCTGGAGCGCAGCCTGCAGATGGTTGATCAGCACGGCAAGAGCGAGAACCAGCTGCTGCGCAACAAGGTCACCGACGAAGAAATCGCCGAGGTGGTGTCGAAGTGGACCGGCATCCCGGTGAGCAAGATGCTCGAGGGCGAGCGCGAGAAACTGCTGAAGATGGAAGGCCTGCTGCACCAGCGGGTGATCGGCCAGGACGAGGCGGTGGTGGCCGTGGCCAACGCCGTGCGCCGCTCCCGCGCGGGGCTGGCCGACCCCAACCGGCCGAGCGGCTCGTTCCTCTTCCTCGGCCCCACCGGGGTGGGCAAGACCGAGCTGTGCAAGGCGCTGGCCGAGTTCCTCTTCGACACCGAGGAGGCGCTGGTGCGCATCGACATGTCCGAATTCATGGAGAAGCACAGCGTGGCGCGGTTGATCGGCGCGCCGCCCGGCTATGTCGGCTATGAAGAGGGCGGTTACCTGACCGAGGCGGTGCGCCGCAAGCCTTACTCGGTGGTGCTGATGGACGAGGTGGAGAAGGCCCACCCGGACGTGTTCAACGTGCTGCTGCAGGTGCTCGAAGACGGCCGCCTGACCGACAGCCACGGGCGCACCGTGGACTTCAAGAACACCGTGATCGTCATGACCTCCAACCTCGGCTCGGCGCAGATCCAGGAGCTGGTCGGCGACCGCGAGGCGCAGCGCGCGGCGGTGATGGATGCGGTGAGCAGTCATTTCCGCCCCGAGTTCATCAACCGCATCGACGAGGTGGTGGTGTTCGAGCCGCTGGGCCGCGAGCAGATCGCCGGCATCGCCGAGATCCAGCTCAAACGCCTGCGTGGCCGCCTGGCCGAGCGCGAGCTGAGCCTGGAGCTGACCCCCGAGGCGCTCGACAAGCTGATCGCCGTCGGCTACGACCCGGTCTACGGTGCGCGGCCGCTGAAGCGGGCGATCCAGCGCTGGATCGAGAACCCGCTGGCGCAGCAGATCCTCGCCGGCGCCTTCGCCCCGGGTGCGCTGGTGCATGCCAAGGTGGAGGGCGAGGAGATCGTCTTCGCCTGATCGCGCTCGAGGTAAAAACAAGGCCCGCCAAATCGGCGGGCCTTGCCGTTTCGGGGGCACGATCTTATGTAGGAGCGGATATCGCCTTTTGCATCCGCCGAAATGGTGGATCGATGAAGCGTGATCCACCCTACGCTCAATGCTCCTGCCCGCAGCAGCCACCCCAATGCTTCTGCTTCGAGGTATGGCCGATGCCGGGGTTGAAGCTGTTGGTCGGGTCGAGTTCGCGGTAGAAGCCGGCCAGTGCCGGTTTGGCCACGTACAGATGGCCGACGTTGTGCTCGGCCGGGTACTCGGCGCGGCGCTCGTCCAGCAGCGCCCACATGCGGTGCTCCATCGCCAGCGGGTCGACGCCCTTCCTGACGATGTAGTCCTGGTGGAACACGTGGCAGAAGAAGTGCCCGTAGTAGAGCTTGTGCACGATCTGCTCTTCCAGCTCGGCGGGCAATTTTTCGACCCAGTCGCGGTCGTTGCGGCGCAGGGCGATATCCAGCGCGACTATGTCTTCCACGCTGTCGCGGTGCGCCTCGCGGTAGCGGATCGCCGCGCCGGCGATGGCGAAACGGTGGAGGAAGGCCTTGCGCCCCTCCTCGGCGTCGCATTCGAAGAAGGCGCCGCTGGTGCTGCCGGCGAAATACTCGGCGAGAAAGGCGCGGGTCTGCTCCAGGGTGTCGTTGGACACCCGCAGCAGCAGGTGATGCTCGTAACGCTCGCGGTATTCGCGCATGCGCTTGGGCAGATGGCTGGGCAGCAGGTTCATCGCCGCCTGCAGCACCCGGTCAGTGACCCCGCGCAGGCCGAAGCGTTCGAAGAAGCCGTCGATGCGGCTCTTCAGGGCGAAGGCGGCCGGCACCCTGGCGGTGCCGAACTTGTCGATCACCAGGAAGCTGTCCTTGCCGTACTTCTCGCCGATATCGAAGGCGGTGCGGTGGATGTACTCGCCGGCGATCGGCAGGCGCGGCAGGTGGGTGAGCAGGTGGCGGCGCACCTCGGTGAGATCCTGCGGGTCGTTGCTGCCGATATAGAACACCGTGCTCGGCTCCTTGGGGAAGGTGTCCAGGCGCACGGCGAACAGGCACAGCTTGCCGGCCGAGCCGGAGGCCTCGAACAGCCGCGAGGGGTCGGCGTTGAAGCGTGCCGGGGTGTCGGCATCGACGTCGCGTACGTGCTCGCCGTAGCGCGCGTCGGAAGCCTTGGCGGTCGCCTCGTTGCGGATCTGTTGCGGACCGTAGTCGCCGTTCTGCAGGCGGGTGAGGATCTCCTCGGGGCTGTCGCCCAGCTCGATGCCCAGGTGATTGACCAGCTGCAGCGTGCCGTCTTCCCGTACCTGGGCGTACAGCGCCAGCTCGGTGTACGCCGGGCCGCGGCGCACCAGGGCGCCGCCGGAGTTGTTGCAGATGCCGCCGAGCACCGAGGCGCCGATGCAGGACGAGCCGATCACCGAATGCGGCTCGCGGTTCAGCGGCGCCAGCGCCTGCTCCAGGCGGTCGAGGGTGGCGCCGGGCAGGCACACCACCTGCTCGCCGTCGTTGATCAGCTGCACGCCGGCGATGCGCAGGGTGCTGATCAGCACGATCTCGCGGTCGTAGTCGTCGCCGTCCGGGGTCGAGCCGCCGGTCAGGCCGGTGTTGGCCGCCTGCATGATGACGATGCGGTCGGCCGCCACCGCCGCCTGCAGCACCCGCCATTGCTCCAGCAGCGAGCCGGGGCGCACCACCGCCAGGACGGCGCCCTGACCGCTGCGGTGACCCTTGCGATAGCGTCGGGTGGCCTGCTCGTCGGTCAGCACGTGGGCCTCGCCCACCACCTGGCGCAGCTGCGCCAGCAGGGTGGCCGAGGCGACGCTTGCGATCCCCTGTGCGGCGCCCATGGCCTAGCGCTCCCTGACCAGCGAATCGCGGTTGATCTCGGCGATCGACTTGGCGCCGGTGAGCACCATGGCCACGCGCATTTCCTTCTCGATCAGCTCCAGCAGGTTGCTCACCCCGGCGCCGCCGGCGGTGGCCAGGGCGTAGACGAAGGCGCGGCCGAGCAGCACGCTGTCGGCGCCGAGGGCGAGCATGCGCACCACGTCCAGACCGGTGCGGATGCCGGAGTCGGCGAGGATCTTCAGTTCGCCCTTGACCGCATCGGCGATGGCCGGCAGGGCGCGGGCGCTGGACAGCACACCGTCGAGCTGACGGCCGCCGTGGTTGGACACCACTATGCCGTCGGCGCCGAACTTGACTGCGTCGCGGGCGTCGTCGGCGTCGAGGATGCCCTTGATCACCATCGGTCCTTCCCAGAAGTCGCGGATCCACTGCAGATCCTTCCAGGAAATCGACGGGTCGAAGTTGGCGCCCAGCCAGCCGATATAGTCGGCCAGGCCGGTGGGGTTGCCGCGGTAGGCAGAGATATTGCCCAGGTCGTGCGGCTTGCCCAGCAGGCCGACGTCGAGCGCCCAGCTCGGGTGGGTCATGGCCTGCAGCATGCGCCGCAGCGGCGCGTTGGGGCCGCTCATGCCGGAGTGGGCGTCGCGGTAGCGCGCCCCGGGCACCGGCATGTCGACGGTGAACACCAGGGTGCTGACGCCGGCGGCCTTGGCCCGCTCCAGCACGTTCTTCATGAAGCCGCGGTCCTTCAGCACGTAGAGCTGGAACCACATGGGCCTGTCGATGGCCGGCGCCACCTCCTCGATCGGGCACACCGACACGGTGGACATCGTGAAGGGAATGCCCTTGGCCGCCGCCGCCTTGGCCGCCTGCACCTCGCCGCGCCGCGCGTACATGCCGGTCAGGCCGACCGGAGCCAGGGCCACCGGCATCGCCAGCTGCTCGCCGAACAGCTCGGTGGACAGATCCAGCGCCGACATGTCCTTGAGCACCCGCTGGCGCAGGGCGATGTCGGCCAGGTCGGCGACGTTGCGCCGCAGGGTGTGCTCGGCGTAGGCGCCGCCGTCGAGGTAGTGGAACAGGAACGGCGGCAGCTTGCGCTGCGCGGCGGCGCGGTAGTCGGTGGAAGCAGAAATGATCATGAACTCATCCTGTGCTGAAAAGGGGTGCGTGGGGCCGTAATACGCGCGCCCCGACGGGTCGGGGCGCGCGGGGCGGCGGCGGTCAGTGGGCGATCAGCGGGTCGCTGACGCCCAGGGCATAGATCGCCACCATCGCGATGACTCCAGTAAAGAACACGTAGTACAGGGTCGGCCAGATGGTCTTGCGCAGGGTGCTGCCCTCGCGGCCGAGCAGGCCGACCGTGGCCGAGGCCGCCACCACGTTGTGGATCGCCACCATGTTGCCGGCGGCGGCGCCGATGGCCTGCACGGCGACGATCAGCGCGCCGGAGATGCCCAGGCTGCTGGCCACGCCGAACTGGAACTGGCTGAACATCATGTTGCTCACCGTGTTGGAACCGGCGATGAAGGCGCCCAGGGCGCCGATGCTCGGCGCCAGCAGCGGGTAGATGCCGCCGACGCTGTCGGCCACCCAGCGCGCCATAAGGATCGGCATGCTGGCCAGCTCGGCGCCGTTGACCCCGGAGTTGATCAGGATGCGCACCATCGGCACGGTGAACAGCAGCACGAAGCCGGCGCTGAGCAGCACGCTGGACGACTCCTTCACCGCGGCGGTGAGTTCGCGCAGCTTCATGCCGTGCAGGAAGAAGGTGGCCAGCACCACGGCGACCAGGATGCCGCCCGGCAGGTACAGCGGTTGGAAGTTGGCGCCGATGCCGGCCTCGCCGAGCAGGTCGGGGAAGTTCACCACCACCGCCTTGAGCGCATTGCCGACCTCGGGGAACACCCGGCTGATCACCAGCAGCACGCCGACCAGCACGTAGGGCAACCAGGCGCGCAGGGCGCTCATCGGCTTGGCGGTGAGCTCGTCCAGCTTCATCTCGACGCTGCCCAGCCATTCGCTCGGCCACTTGTCGGCCGGGGCGAAATCCCAGGTGGTCTTAGGTACCAGGAAGCCGAAGCGGGCGGCGCTGGTGACGATGGCCAGGCCGATCAGGCCGCCGAGCAGCGAGGGGAATTCCGGGCCGAGGAACACGCCGGTGGCGGCGTAGGGCAGGACGAAGGCGAGGCCGGCGAAGATCGCGAACGGCAGCACTTCCAGGCCGGCCTTCCAGCTTTTCTCCTGTCCGAAGAAGCGGGTCAGCATCATCGCCATCACCAGCGGCATGACCACGCCGACCGTGGCATGGATGATCGCCACCTGGCTGGTGATCAGCTGCAGGAACTGCGCCCAGCTCGAGCCCTGCTCGAGCAGCTGCGCGCCGATGCTGGCGGTGTCCAGGCCGGTGTTGACGCCGACGATGATTGGCGTGCCGACCGCGCCGAAGGACACCGGCGTGCTCTGCACCAGCATGCCCATCAGCACCGCGGCCATGGCCGGGAAGCCGATGGCCACCAGCAGCGGCGCGGCGATGGCGGCCGGGGTGCCGAAGCCGGAGGCGCCCTCGATGAAGCAGCCGAACAGCCAGGCGATGATGATCGCCTGGATGCGCCGGTCGGGGCTGATGGTGGCGAAACCGGCGCGGATCGCGGTGATGCCGCCGGAATGCTTGAGGGTGTTGAGCAGCAGGATGGCGCCGAAGATGATCCACAGCAGGCCGAGGGTGATCAGCAGGCCCTGCAGGGTCGAGGCCAGCACGCGGTTGAAGCTCATGTCCCAGGCGAACAGGCCGACCGCGGCAGTGATCAGGTAGACCAGCGGCATGGCGTGCTTGGCTGGCCAGCGCAGGCCGATCAGCAGCACGGCGGCCAGCAGGATGGGGGAGAACGCCAGCAGGGCGAGAATTCCGTTGGACATGGGGCTCACTCCGCGGCGAGGCGCACGCGGCGCAGTGGGGACGAAGCGGTGGCGGGCAGACGTGCGGCGCTATGGGGGTTCATGGCGTGACCTCGACGACTCGTTCTTGTTATCGGTATGGATTAATTGGTAAGACCAATTTACAAAGTTGCCGGCTCAGGTTAAAAGTCGATCAATGACCTGTCAAATCGTCGGGCTAAGACTTTGGTCGTAGAGGCTCGTCTTGTCCGCGTTCGGCCTGGGCGATAGGCTTGCGCCTCAGGGCCAGGCCTGCTGGTGGCCTGGTCAAACCAATGGAGAAGTTCGGGATGGAAGTAGGGCAGGTGCGGCAGCGCCGTTTATCGGACGATATCGTCGCGCAACTGGAAACCATGATTCTCGAAGGCACCCTGCGTGCCGGCGAGCGCCTGCCTGCCGAGCGCACCCTGGCCGAACAGTTCGGCGTGTCGCGCCCGTCGCTGCGCGAGGCGATCCAGAAGCTGGTGGCCAAGGGCCTGCTGGTCAGCCGCCAGGGCGGCGGCAACTACGTCGCCGAATCGCTCGGCTCCACCTTCAGCGACCCGCTGATGCAGCTGCTGGAAAACAAGGAGGACGCCCAGCGCGACCTGCTGGAGTTCCGCCACACCCTGGAAGGCTCCTGCGCCTACTACGCTGCCAAGCGCGCCACCGATATCGACCGCCAGCGCCTGACCGAGGCGTTCCAGGCGCTGCAGGACTGCTACACGCGGGTCGGCAAGGTCACCCGCGCCGAGGAGGGCGCCGCCGATGCGCGCTTCCACCTGGCCATCGCCGAGGCCAGCCACAACGCCGTGCTGCTGCACACCATCCGCGGCCTGTTCGACCTGCTCAAACGCAACGTGGTGACCAATATCGGCGGCATGTACGCCCAGCGCGAGGAGACCCGCGACATGCTGATCAGCCAGCACCGCGCGCTGTACGAGGCGATAGTCGAGGGCCGCGCCGAGGACGCCCGGGCGCTGTCGGATCGGCATATCGACTACGTGCAGGAAGTGCTGGCGGAAGTGCAGCTGGAGGCACGCCGGGTGGAGCGGGCGCAGCGGCGCGGCGCGGTCAGGCCCTAGGGCGCCAGCGCACCGGCCC
>NZ_AVOF01000972.1:0-542 GCF_000465935.2 Pseudomonas sp. EGD-AK9 | reverse complement strand
TGTCGCATGCGTTTTTCATTGTCTCCCAGTCGGAAGTGCTTCCCATGATGATTCCTACTAGCGGCTGCATTCTGTTCCCCACCTTCTAATGCTTTTGTTTTCAGAAAATAAAAAATACCCGCTCTGCATTGCACTTATGAGGAAGCAATACAAACCGGGCATGGTACATGTATCGTCAGTCGTTCGCTTCTGCGATATATCCATGTCAGTTTTATCGATCACTTTCCTGCATAGTCCGGCAATTTACGGTTGCCGGGTAGAAACTTATGGGCCATATTCCCAAGATTATATGAGGTCGTGTTTTGATTTCATGTTTATCTTAACAACGGACATGGATAATGTCAACGATATTATCGAACGATACAAAAATTCATTCTACTAATGTTCGTGTTTTAGATCGATTTTCCTTCAAATACGATTTTTTTCCCGCACGGAACGATCTGAATTGACCCATTTTCCTTTTTTTCCATAAAAATAGGCTCTTCCATTCGCCTTACAGGCAGATATCCTTCTTCTTTCATTTGCTGAAGCACCGCATCAAT
>NZ_AVOF01000971.1:0-543 GCF_000465935.2 Pseudomonas sp. EGD-AK9 | reverse complement strand
ATACAATTGGAGCAATTATGTGATCCTGTTTAAATATTCAGATAGATTTACTCCGCAGAATGCAGCAATCAACGCAGCAGTATACGAATCAAAAAATATCCATAAGGAGTGTTTAGGAGAATGTCATTAAGAGAAGAAGCATTACACCTGCATAAAGTCAACCAGGGGAAACTGGAGTCTAAATCAAAAGTAGAGGTCAGAAATGCGAAAGATCTAAGCCTCGCGTATTCTCCGGGTGTTGCAGAACCGTGTAAGGATATTCATGAAGACATTAACAAAGTATATGATTACACAATGAAGGGGAACATGGTAGCAGTTGTAACTGACGGTACAGCTGTACTTGGCCTTGGAAACATCGGCCCTGAAGCGGCGCTTCCTGTTATGGAAGGGAAAGCAGTTCTTTTCAAAAGCTTTGCGGGCGTAGATGCGTTCCCGATTGCTTTAAACACAAACGATGTTGATAAAATCGTTGAAACTGTAAAATTGCTGGAACCGACATTTGGCGGCGTCAACCTTGAAGATATTGCAGCGCCAAACTGCTTT
>NZ_AVOF01000970.1:0-544 GCF_000465935.2 Pseudomonas sp. EGD-AK9 | reverse complement strand
GTACAGTTGTGCATAACATTGAATTAAAACCTGGTAAAGGCGGACAGCTTGTACGTTCAGCTGGTACATCTGCTCAGGTTCTTGGTAAAGAAGGTAAATACGTTCTTGTACGTCTTAACTCTGGTGAAGTTCGCATGATCCTTTCTGCTTGCCGTGCTTCTATCGGTCAAGTAGGTAACGAACAGCACGAGCTTATCAACATTGGTAAAGCTGGACGTTCTCGCTGGAAAGGCATCCGTCCTACAGTTCGTGGTTCTGTAATGAACCCTAACGATCACCCACACGGTGGTGGTGAAGGACGTGCGCCAATCGGACGTAAATCACCAATGTCTCCATGGGGCAAACCAACTCTTGGATTCAAGACTCGTAAGAAAAAGAACAAATCCGATAAATTTATCGTACGTCGTCGTAAAAATAAATAACGGGGTTGTCTACGGTTCTTTTCGGACCGTAGTGCAATCACGAAGGGAGGTTCCAAAATGGCTCGCAGCTTAAAAAAAGGACCATTTGTCGATGGACACTTGATGACTAAAATCGAGAAATT
>NZ_AVOF01000969.1:0-543 GCF_000465935.2 Pseudomonas sp. EGD-AK9 | reverse complement strand
TCCATAATTCTTGTAGACAAGAAGTTCGGCTTTGTTTCAAGCACCATTTGACGATCCGGATAAAGGGGCGTAAGAGCCGGGAAATGCACACGCTCTTTTGCAGATTCGGGATCATCCCCATTTACTGCTTCAACGTGCAAAAGTCCATAGTAACGCTCATTTTCTTTTGGCGGGCGAACCTTGCCAGATACTTTGTCTCCGTTCCGCAAATCGAAACGGCGGATTTGTGAAGCTGAGATGTAAATGTCTTCTGAGCTTGGAGAGTAGTTGATCGGTCTCAGGAAGCCGAAACCTTCAGACTGGATGATCTCAAGAACGCCTTCCATAAACAGCAGATCTTCCTGTTCTGCATTCGCTTTCAGAATGGCGAAAATGAGTTCTTTTTTTGTCAGTTTGCTGTAATAGGAGATTTTATAATGTCTTGCAAGTTCATAAAGCTCTTTCAATTTCATATTTTCCAAAGAGGAAATAGATACGTCTTTCATAAAAACACCACGCTTTTCATAGTCAATATCTTACTCTGAACATGTCATCTGCTGCTTT
>NZ_AVOF01000968.1:0-545 GCF_000465935.2 Pseudomonas sp. EGD-AK9 | reverse complement strand
ACGCGCCTCGCTGCGCCGCTCGAACAGGCTGCGCAGCGCGCCCAGCGGCGCCTGCTGGCTGCGCGCCAGGACGTAGCCGGCATAAGCCTGCACGGCGAAGCGGGTGTGGGCGAAGTCCTCGCTGTAACTGGCCTCGATCAGGCTGCTCTGCTGCAGGTAACGCAGCAGACGGTCGCTGGCCTTCTTCAGCGCCTCGGCCGGCACGCCGAAGCCCTGCTCGCGGGCACGCAGGAGGAAATCGGTGACATAGGCGGTGAGCCAGTATTCCTCTTCGCTCTCGGCGCTCCACAGGCCGAAGCCGCCGCTGTGGCGCTGCATGCCGAGCAGACGTTCGATGCCCAGCTCGATGCTCTCGCGGCGCTGCTCGTCCGGCTCGCCTTCCAGGCCGAGACGCTCGAGGCTGGCGGCGTCGGCGTAGAGCGAGGGGTAGAGGCCGCTGGTGGTCTGCTCCAGACAGCCGTAGGGGTAAGCCTTGAGCGCGCGGATCTGCTCGCCGAGGTTCAGCGGCGGCCGGCTCGACAGCGCCAGCAGCGCTTCCAGCCCGG
>NZ_AVOF01000967.1:0-545 GCF_000465935.2 Pseudomonas sp. EGD-AK9 | reverse complement strand
AAAAGCAAAGCAATTAAAGGCGTCGTAAAAAAGGAAAAAAACGGTTTGATTGAAGGCCTGAAAATGATTTTTTCCCAGAGCCATGCAGGAATTCCCGCGATTAACAGCGGCGGGACAACCAAATACAGGACGGCCATCTGCACCATATGTGCGCTGAACATAATATGTCCGAGCAGATCAACCGGGCTTCCCTCGGCTGCATATAAAAACAGCATCGCCGACAGAAAGCATACCATCTCTTTACCAGTTATTCGATTTGGCTTTGAAGACATTCGCCTGTAAAAATAGAGATAAAGCGCCGTAATGCCTAACAGGATACAAAAAAGATAAGGGCTCCACATCGCGCGAAACCCAAATATCTCCAACTGATTCATTTCTTCACCTCCGGCGGCTGTTCAAATTACCACCATATAATTGTCACAAACGCAAGCACAGTGATAGACGCGACAAACACCCCTGAATACAAAAACAGTGCCGGCGCCTCATGCCCTTTCTGATTCATATGCATGAAATAATACAGCTGAAAGATGACTTGAATTGCAGCT
>NZ_AVOF01000966.1:0-546 GCF_000465935.2 Pseudomonas sp. EGD-AK9 | reverse complement strand
CCCTGCTCCAGCGCGTCCACCGCCGGCAGGCCGCGCAAGGGTCGCAGCAGGCTGCGCAGCTGGCGCAGGGCGATGCGCAGATCGTGCAGGGCTTCCGCGTCGGTGGCACCTGCCAGACGCGCCTGGCAGGCGTACAGACGCACCTGCAACGCCAGCACCCGGGCCAGAATCCGCTCGACGAAACCCTTCATGCGCACATCCCCTTACTCGGATCGGTCATTCAACACTGCCGGACCAAGGGTGGATGAAAAGTGCGTCATCCACCCCACGCGCCGTCGCAGCAGCATATTGCGCTGACGCCGGCTCGTAGGCTGTCGCGGGGCCGCCCAGGCCATGCGCACCGGGCATCCCGTCGCTCTCGGTGCGCACGGCGCACCCCCAGGTGATTATTGCGAGACCGCGCCCTAGCGCAACAGGCGCCAGGGCAAGGCCCTGCGCAACTCACCCAGCGCCTGGCGCAGGGCCGCCCGCGAGGGGGGCTGGCCGGCGTAGCGCTGGGCCTCGAAACAGCGGGCAAAGGCCTGGATCGCTGCGGCCTGGGCCGGG
>NZ_AVOF01000965.1:0-547 GCF_000465935.2 Pseudomonas sp. EGD-AK9 | reverse complement strand
ATATATAAAGCAAGAAAAGAGAAACCATTTGAAGATCTTTTCGATTTCTGCTTTCGCGTGCCGTCAAAAAGCGTAAATCGCAAAGTGCTTGAAGCACTTATCTTTTCTGGTGCGATGGACGAATTCGGCCAAAACCGGGCCACGCTGCTCGCATCCATTGATGTTGCTTTGGAACATGCTGAGCTATTCGCCGCGGACGATGACCAAATGGGATTGTTTTTAGATGAATCGTTTTCAATTAAGCCGAAGTATGTGGAGACGGAGGAGCTTCCTCTGGTGGATTTACTTGCGTTTGAAAAGGAAACGCTTGGCATTTATTTTTCAAATCATCCTCTCTCCGCCTTCCGAAAACAGCTCACTGCGCAAGGAGCAGTCTCCATTCTGCAGGCTCAGCGGGCAGTCAAAAGGCAGCTTTCACTAGGCGTTCTGCTGTCGAAGATCAAAACGATTCGGACGAAAACAGGTCAAAACATGGCGTTTTTAACGCTCAGTGATGAAACCGGCGAGATGGAAGCCGTAGTCTTCCCTGAACAATTCAGACAGCTTT
>NZ_AVOF01000964.1:0-536 GCF_000465935.2 Pseudomonas sp. EGD-AK9 | reverse complement strand
TGCCTCTATCATTGGATCTTCCGGATTGATCAAAAATGGCTTCTCAGTACTGGTCACTATTTTCGCCTTGTTTATTTGATGAAGATGCAACAAGGGAATATAAAGATAATTGCAGCCATCAAAAATAACAAAAATATCCTGTCCGATATCTATGAGGGTGCCGACAAACCTTGTATCTCCTGAAATGACAACCTCAACATCTGTGTTAAGGAATTGATTCAAACCTTTCACGATTCTCCTCCTTTAACTGAAAAAGGGCATCACTTATTCTGATGCTCCTCCATTATCTATTAAAATTTACGTTTCCAGTGATAGTCTATCGTTCTGACAATCGTTTCATAGCTATAATCTTCCTTTTGTTTTCCTGAACTTTTTAAGGAACTTGAATAACCTGGTGATCTTGATGATTGATAATCTGAAGATCTTGGTGATCGTTTAGATGATTTTGATGAACGCTTTGAACCTGATGAACTGTATGATTTTGATGATTGATAATCTGATGATCTTGGCTGATCGTTTAGATGACTTTGATGAAC
>NZ_AVOF01000963.1:0-548 GCF_000465935.2 Pseudomonas sp. EGD-AK9 | reverse complement strand
ATGGGAGTTTCATGGGATGTTGCCTCGTGGTGGTTGGGGGCTGCAGGCTGTTGCCGAGCCCTGAGGCCAGCTTGCCGCGCCCCTGTATCGCCACGATGGCGCCGTGCTGCGCCTTTGTATGCCTTGAGTATCAGCGGGTATCAGCCGCCAGCTGGGCGCTCAGCCAGGCGTACAGGCGGCCCTGGTCCAGCGGCTTGTGCAGCAACGCGCGCACGCCCTGGGCCAGCACCTCGGCCTCCTCGAGACGCTCGCTGAAGCCGGTATAGAGGGCGATCGGCAGATCGGCGCGGGCGGCCAGCAGGCGCCGCGCCAGTTGCAGACCGGTCAGGCGCGGCATGCACTGGTCGATGATCGCCAGGTCCCAGGCGTAGGGATCGGCCAGCAGCTCCGCGCTGGCCTGCTCGGCGTCGCACCACAGGCGCGTGTGCAGCCCCCAGCCGGCCAGACGCTCGCAGACGAACTCGCCGACCAGGCGCTCGTCGTCGATCACCGCCACCCGCCCACACAGCGCCGGCCAGGCATGCGCGGCGGCCACCTGCGCCGTCACC
>NZ_AVOF01000962.1:0-13622 GCF_000465935.2 Pseudomonas sp. EGD-AK9 | reverse complement strand
CGAGGCCGGTTGGGAAGAGCGCCTGGGCCAGGTGCTGGGCAAGCGCTTCGTGCGCGGCGAGGGCAGCCGCCTGCGCCTGCAGGTCTCGCACCCGATGGACAACGGCCTGGTCGGTGGCATCCCCGAGTTCTATATCGAACAGGCCGAGCTGCGCGGGGAGGGCGGCCAGGTGTTGGGGCGCATCGAGCTGTTTCCGGCGGTCAGCGAGAACCCGACGCTGAGCTTCGACCTGCGCGGCAATCGGCACGCCGAGCTGTGGCTGCGCGACAACAATGGCAACGAATTCCAGGCCGCGTTCTAACCAGGGCTCCATACGTCGCGAAATACCGGGGCGCGACGCAGCGTTGGGCTTCGCGGCGCTTAGCGCCAAGCTACCGGCGAACGCTGCAGTGGAGTCCACCTTGATGCGCGGTGGCTGGGATTACAGGGGGAAGATCATGCGCTGGATGCTGTTGCTGCTAATCCTGGCCACTGGCCTGGCTCACGCCGAGTTGAACTACCAGCTGCAACCCCGACAGATCGCCGATGGCGTCTGGCTGGTGGAGGGCAGCACCGACAATTTCGCGCCGGACAACGGCGGCAATATCCTCAACGTCGGTTTTATCGAAACCGCTGACGGCGTGCTGGTGATCGACAGCGGCCCGTCGCGCCGTTACGGCGAGGCGCTGCGCCAGAGCATCGAGAAAACCACCGGCAAGCCGGTGGTGCGCGTGCTGCTGACCCACCATCACCCCGATCATGCGCTGGGCAACCAGGCCTTCGCCGATGTGCCCATCGCCGCGCTGCCGGAGACCACAAGGTTGTTGGCCGAGCAGGGCGATGCCATGGCGGAGAACATGTACCGTCTAGTCGGCGACTGGATGCGCGGCACTGAGGTGGTATTGCCCAGCGAGGGCCTGCACGAAGGCGCGCTGGAAATCGGCGGCCGGCGCCTGCAGCTGCTGGCGCTGCGCGGCCATACCGGCGCCGACCTGGCGATTCTCGACGAGCGCACGGGCGTGCTGTTCGCCGGCGATCTGCTGTTCTACCAGCGCGCGCTGACCACGCCGAACAGCCCCGGGCTGGACGTCTGGCTGGCCGATCTGGATCGCCTCGAAGCGCTGCCCTGGCAGCAGATCGTGCCCGGCCACGGCCCCGTCGCCACGGACGCGGCGCCCTTCGCCCAGATGCGCGATTACCTGGGCTGGCTCGATGGCTTGCTGCGCGACGGGGCGGAGCTGGGCGCGGAGATGAACGAGCTGATCCGCGCGCCCATCCCCGAGCGCTTCGCCCAGGTCAGCCTGAGTCGTTACGAGCTGATCCGCAGCGTCAGCCACCTCTACCCGCGTTACGAGCGCAATGCCATGGGGCGGGTGGATCGGTAGGGTGCGCCGCGCGCACCGGCTGTCAGGGTTTAGAGCTCTTCGTCGTCGCGAATCAGCACGTAGTGGCGACCCTGCTCGGTTTCTTCGTGGTCGTAGACGTAATACATCACCACTTCGCCCAGGCTGGCCTGCACGGCCAGGTAGTCGCCGCTCTCGGCCATGAAGAATGCCTTGGTGGCCGGTTTGGCCAGGCACTCGATATGGGCGGTGACGAAGTGCGTGGGATCTTCCTCGGCGAAATAGTCCTCGCGCTGGCGCGCATCCCAGTCGACGGGCGGCTCGAAGGCGCCGGTGACGATCACCTTGGCGTCGCCCAGATCCAGCTCCTCGCCGTCCGGGTCCTGCTCGTCGGGGCGATAGACAGTGCAGTCCAGGGCATCGGGATGGTTGAGGACTTCCTGGCGAGGGTGGGGCACGGGCGTCTCCGATCAATAGGTGCGGGCGGCCCAGTGTCGGGCAAAGCCCTGGCCGCCGCAATCCTCATGATTGCAGCCTGTGGGGCAGGTATTGCTACCAAGGAAGGAGGAAAATCGGCTGGGGGTGCAATTGTTGGATGGCCGGGGCGGGCGAAGAATTTGCGGCAGACCGGGAAATTTTCCCGGCAATAACAATGAACCCGCAGAGGTAGCCGCAATGAAACACTCCGGTCTTCGCCAGCCCTTGATCCTCACCGCGCTGTGCGCGGCGATGCTGTTGCCGTCCGCCGCCGCGCTGGCGGTCACCGACGCCGAGATTCTCAAGGACGCCAGCACCACCGACGAGATCGTCACCAACGGCCTCGGCCTGCAGGGCCAGCGCTACAGCCCGCTGAGCATCCTCAACGAGCAGAACGTCAAGGAGCTGCGCCCGGTGTGGACCATGTCCTTCGGCGGCGAGAAGCAGCGTGGCCAGCAGGCGCAGCCGCTGATCAAGGACGGCGTGATGTACGTCACCGCCTCCTATTCGCGGGTGTTCGCCGTCGATGCACGCACCGGCCGCGAACTGTGGCAGTACGAGGCGCGCCTGCCGGACGATATCCGCCCCTGCTGCGACGTGATCAACCGCGGCGTCGCCCTGTACGACGACCTGGTGATCTTCGGTACCCTCGACGCCAAGCTGGTGGCGCTGAACAAGGACACCGGCAAGGTGGTCTGGCGCAAGAACGTCGCCGATCACAAGGCGGGCTACTCGATCACCGCAGCGCCGCTGGTGGTCCATGGCAAGCTGATCACCGGCGTCTCCGGCGGCGAGTTCGGCGTGGTCGGCAAGATCGAAGCCTACGACCCGAAGAACGGCGAGCTGCTGTGGAGCCGTCCGACCGTCGAAGGCCACATGGGCTACGTCTACAAGGACGGCAAGGCCATCGAGAACGGCATCAGCGGCGGCGAGGCCGGCAAGACCTGGCCGGGCGACCTGTGGAAGACCGGCGGCGCCGCGCCCTGGCTGGGCGGCTACTACGACGCCGACACCAACCTGCTGTTCTTCGGCACCGGCAACCCGGCGCCGTGGAACTCGCACCTGCGTCCCGGCGACAACCTCTATTCGTCCTCGCGCCTGGCGCTGAACCCGGACGATGGCAGCATCCAGTGGCACTTCCAGACCACCCCACACGACGGCTGGGACTTCGACGGCGTCAACGAGCTGGTCTCCTTCGATTACCAGGAAGGCGGCAAGACCGTGAAGGCTGCGGCCACCGCCGACCGCAACGGCTTCTTCTACGTACTCGACCGCACCAACGGCAAGTTCATCCGTGGCTTCCCCTTCGTCGACACAATCACCTGGGCCAAGGGGCTGGACAAGAACGGCCGGCCGATCTACGACGACAGCAACCGTCCGGGTTCGCCGAGCGCGGCGGAGAAGGGCAAGAGCGTGTTCGCCGCGCCGGCCTTCCTCGGCGCGAAGAACTGGATGCCCATGGCCTACAGCCAGGACACCGGCCTGTTTTACGTGCCGTCCAACGAGTGGGGCATGGACATCTGGAACGAGGACATCGCCTACAAGAAGGGCGCGGCCTACCTGGGCGCCGGCTTCACCATCAAGCCGCTCAACGAGGACTACATCGGCGTGCTGCGCGCCATCGATCCGAAAACCGGCAAGGAAGTCTGGCGCCACAAGAACTACGCGCCGCTGTGGGGCGGGGTGCTGACCACCAAGGGCAACCTGGTGTTCACCGGCAACCCGGAAGGCTACCTGCAGGCGTTCAACGCCAAGACCGGCGAGAAGGTCTGGGAATTCCAGACCGGTTCGGGCGTGATCGGCTCGCCGGTGACCTGGGAAATGGACGGCGAGCAGTACGTCTCGGTGCTGTCCGGCTGGGGTGGTGCGGTACCGCTGTGGGGTGGCGAGGTGGCCAAGCGCGTCAAGCACCTGAACCAGGGCGGCATGCTGTGGACCTTCAAGCTGCCGAAGGAACTGGTGGCCAAGCGCTGATCGGTTGATGCGTCAGACGATGGCCGGACTCTGTCCGGCCATCGTCGTTTCTGGGGCTTGCCGCTGCATCGGGAGATTTTCCGCCGGGCGGAACGCAAGACCAGGCAGGCGGGTCTAGCCTTTAGCGTCCATAGCCTCTTATCTCGCTGCCGAAGGCCCGTGCCAGACCGCTCGCCGCTCTACTACCAAATGACTAGGCGATCTGTGCCATGGGCGCATACCGAGGTTTCCGGGGGCTTCCTAAGATCGAACCATGACTCGCTTGCCCGATTGGCAGCGGGCTCCGACAACAAGAGAGGTCAGCATCATGATTTACGCGAAACCGGGTACCCCAGGCGCCGTCGTCACCCTCAAGCCGCGCTACGGCAACTACATCGGCGGCGAATTCGTCGCCCCGCTCAGTGGCCAGTATTTCAGCAACACCAGCCCGGTCGACGCCTCGGTGATCGCCGAGTTCCCCCGTTCCAATGCCGCCGACATCGACAGGGCGCTGGATGCCGCCCATGCCGCCGCCGACGCCTGGGGCCGCACCAGCGTGCAGGAGCGCTCGCACATCCTGCTGAAGATCGCCGACCGCATCGAAGCCAACCTCGAGCTGCTGGCCGTGGCCGAAACCTGGGACAACGGCAAGGCCGTGCGCGAAACCCTCAACGCCGACGTGCCGCTGGCCGCCGATCATTTCCGTTACTTCGCCGGCTGCATCCGCGCCCAGGAAGGCAGCACCGCCGAGATCAACGACGGCACCGTGGCCTATCACTTCCACGAGCCGCTGGGCGTGGTCGGGCAGATCATCCCGTGGAACTTCCCGCTGCTGATGGCCGCCTGGAAACTGGCCCCGGCCCTGGCCGCCGGCAACTGTGTGGTGCTCAAGCCGGCCGAGCAGACCCCGCTGTCGATCACCCTGCTGGCCGAGATCATCGACGACCTGCTGCCGCCCGGCGTGCTCAACATCGTCCAGGGCTTCGGCCGCGAAGCCGGTGAAGCGCTGGCCACCAGCAAGCGCATCGCCAAGATCGCCTTCACCGGCTCCACCCCGGTCGGCTCGCATATCTTGAAATGCGCCGCCGAGAACATCATCCCGAGCACCGTCGAGCTGGGCGGCAAATCGCCGAACATCTTCTTCGCCGACATCATGAACGCCGAGCCGGCCTTCATCGAGAAGGCCGCCGAAGGTCTGGTGCTGGGCTTCTTCAACCAGGGCGAGGTGTGCACCTGCCCGTCGCGGGCGCTGGTGCAGGAGTCGATCTACGACGCCTTCATGGCCGAGGTGATGAAGAAGGTCAAGCAGATCAAGCGCGGCAACCCGCTGGACACCGAGACCATGGTCGGCGCCCAGGCCTCGCAGCAGCAGTTCGACAAGATCCTTTCCTACCTGGAGATCGCCCAGCAGGAAGGCGCCCAGGTACTCACCGGCGGTGCGGCCGAGCGCCTGGACGGGGATCTGGCCAGCGGTTACTACATCCAGCCGACCCTGCTCAAGGGCACCAACCAGATGCGCGTGTTCCAGGAGGAGATCTTCGGCCCGGTGATCGGCGTGACCACCTTCAAGGACGAGGCCGAGGCGCTGGCGATTGCCAATGACACCGAGTTCGGCCTCGGCGCCGGGGTGTGGAGCCGCGACATGAACGTCGCCTACCGCATGGGCCGGGCGATCAAGGCCGGCCGCGTATGGACCAACTGCTACCACCTGTACCCGGCGCACGCCGCCTTCGGTGGCTACAAGAAGTCCGGCGTCGGCCGCGAAACCCACAAGATGATGCTCGACCACTACCAGCAGACCAAGAACCTGCTGGTCAGCTACGACATCAATCCGCTGGGCTTCTTCTAAGGCTCGCCAATCCCATAACGCGGCGCGCTCGCTCCGGCGCGCCGCCTCTTGCACGGCGACGAACCCTACCCGGGTGGATCTGCGGGCAGCCATGGCCTGAACGGCAGCAGATTCCTTATCGCGACGCGGCTTCGGCCGCGTTTTTTATTGCCGATGCACAGCTGTCCATAGGGTGCGCTTACCTACCAATGCCAGCCGAATCTCCTCCCAAAGTACCATTTGGCCGCTCGCTGCCCGGGGGCTTAATGGGGTTGCCGGAATGCCCCGGCTCAATAACAAGAGGACCGCACCATGTGGACTAAACCCGCCTACACCGACCTGCGTATTGGCTTCGAAGTGACCATGTACTTCGCCAACCGTTGATCGACCTTGGCCCCGGTTCGTCCGGGGCATCCCAATCGGTAACGCCCCATGCATATCCAGGTTCTCGGTTCCGCCGCCGGCGGCGGTTTTCCCCAGTGGAACTGCAACTGCCGCAACTGTCGCGGCGTGCGCGCCGGCACCCTGCGCGCGCAGCCGCGTACCCAGTCGTCCATCGCCCTTTCCGATGACGGCGGCGAGTGGGTCCTGTGCAATGCCTCGCCCGACATCCGCGCCCAACTCGAGGCCTTCCCGGCGCTGCAACCGGCGCGCCAGCTGCGCGACACGGCGATCGCCGGCATCGTCCTGCTCGACAGCCAGATCGACCATTGCACGGGCCTGTTGACCCTGCGCGAAGGCTGCCCGCACCAGGTCTGGTGCACCGAGATGGTCCATCAGGACCTGACCACGGGCTTTCCCCTGTTCAACATGCTCAGCCACTGGAACGGCGGCCTGCAGCACCGGTTGATCGAACTGGATGCCGAACCGTTCAGTATCCCCGCCTGCCCGGGGCTGAGCATTACCGCCATCGCCCTGCGCAGCAGCGCGCCGCCGTATTCGCCGCACCGCGGCAATCCGCACCCGGGCGACAACATCGGCCTGTTTATCGAGGACCGGCGCACGGGCGGGACCTTGTTCTACGCCCCCGGCCTGGGCCAGGTGGACGAGCAGCTGCTGGGCTGGATGCGCCGCGCCGACTGCCTGCTGGTGGACGGCACGCTGTGGCGCGACGACGAGATGCGCCAGTGCGAGGTGGGCGACAAGCTTGGCAGCGAGATGGGCCACCTGCCGCAGAGCGGCCCGGGCGGCATGCTCGAAGTGCTGGAGGGGCTGCCGGCGGCGCGCAAGATCCTGATCCATATCAACAACACCAACCCGATTCTCGACCTGGACTCGCCCGAGCGCGCCGAGCTGGACGCCCGCGGCATCGAGGTCGCGTTCGATGGGATGAGCATCCACCTGTAACGGGCCGATAACAAAAATCCGGAGAGCAGATGAGCCAGCCTGCCATGAGCCCTGCCGAATTCGAGCAGGCGCTGCGCGCCAAGGGCGCGCTGTACCACATTCACCATCCCTACCATCGGGCCATGTACGAAGGCCGGGCCAGCCGCGAGCAGATTCAGGGCTGGGTGGCCAACCGTTTTTACTACCAGGTCAATATCCCGCTCAAGGATGCCGCGATCATGGCCAACTGCCCGGATCGCGAGACCCGCCGCGAGTGGATCCAGCGCATCCTCGATCACGATGGGGCGCCGGGCGAGGAAGGCGGCATCGAGGCCTGGCTGCGCCTGGCCGAGGCGGTCGGCCTCGACCGCGAACAGGTGCTGTCGCAGGAGCTGGTATTGCCCGGCGTGCGTTTCGCCGTCGACGCCTACGTCAACTTCGCTCGCCGCGCCAGCTGGCAGGAGGCGGCCAGCAGCTCGCTGACCGAGCTGTTCGCCCCGACCATCCACCAGTCGCGCCTGGACGCCTGGCCGCAGCACTATCCCTGGATCGACGCGGCCGGCTACGACTACTTCCGCAAGCGCCTGAGCCAGGCGCGGCGCGATGTCGAGCATGGCCTGCGCATCACCCTGGAGCACTACCGCACCCGCGAGGCGCAAGAGCGCATGCTAAATATCCTGCAGTTCAAGCTCGACGTGCTGTGGAGCATGCTCGACGCCATGAGCATGGCCTACGAGCTGCAGCGCCCGCCGTACCACACGGTGACCACCGAGCGCGTCTGGCATAGGGGGATCGCGCTATGAAACCCGATGTGTCGGTGCGCATGACGCACCCTGCGGTTGAGTCTTGTGTAGGGTGCGCCGTGCGCACCAGTCAGGAGCCCGAACGATGACTGCTGCCATCCTGCCCAATATCCCCGCCATCCGTCGCGGCTTCCGCCTGCAGTTCGAGCCGGCGCAGGGCTGCCATGTGCTGCTCTACCCGGAAGGCATGATCAAGCTCAACGACAGCGCCGGCGAGATCCTCCAGCAGGTCGATGGCAAGCGCTCGGTAGCCGAGATCATCGACAGCCTGCACCAGCGCTTCCCCGATGTGCCCGGCATCGACGAAGACATCCTCGCCTTTATGGAGGTGGCCCATGCTCAGTTCTGGATCGAGCTTCGCTAAAGCAGGTCATGAACCAGGGCCGCCGCTCTGGCTGCTGGCCGAGCTGACCTATCGCTGCCCACTGCAGTGCCCGTACTGCTCCAACCCGCTGGATTTCGCCCAGCAGGGTGCCGAGCTCAGCACCGCCGAGTGGATCGAGGTATTCCGCCAGGCCCGTGAACTGGGGGCGGCGCAGCTGGGATTTTCCGGTGGCGAGCCGCTGGTGCGCCAGGACCTGGCCGAGCTGATCGCGGCGGCGCGCGGCCTGGGCTACTACACCAACCTGATCACTTCCGGCATCGGCCTGACCGAAGCGCGTATTGCCGAGTTCGCCGAGGCTGGGCTGGACCATATCCAGATCAGCTTCCAGGCTGCTGACGAGGAGGTGAACAACCTCCTAGCTGGCTCCAAGAAGGCCTTCGCGCAGAAGCTGGCGATGGCCCGTGCGGTCAAGGCCCATGGCTACCCGATGGTGCTCAACTTCGTCACCCACCGGCACAACATCGACAATATCGCGCGCATCATCGAGCTGTGCCTGGAGCTGGAGGCGGATTTCGTCGAGCTCGCCACCTGCCAGTTCTACGGCTGGGCCGGGCTCAACCGCGCCGGCCTGCTGCCGACCCGTGCGCAGCTCGAGCGCGCCGAACGCATCACCAATCAGTGGCGCGACAGGCTGGCGGCCGAGAACCACCCGTGCAAGCTGATCTTCGTCACCCCGGATTACTACGAGGAGCGGCCCAAGGCCTGCATGAACGGCTGGGGCAATCTGTTCCTCGACATCAGCCCGGACGGCACGGCGTTGCCTTGCCACAGCGCGCGACAGCTGCCGGTGCAGTTTCCCAATGTGCGCGAGCACAGTCTGGATTACATTTGGCGCGAATCCTTCGGCTTCAACCGCTTCCGCGGCGACGACTGGATGGCCGAACCCTGCCGCAGCTGCGACGAGAAGCACAAGGACTTCGGCGGCTGCCGCTGTCAGGCCTTCCTGCTCACCGGCGACGCCAGCAACGCCGACCCGGTGTGCAGCAAGTCGCCCCATCACGGCGTGATCCTCGCCGCCCGCCAGCAGGCCGACGAAGCGCCGCTGGGGCTGGAGACCCTGCAGTACCGCAACGAAAAGGCCTCGCGAATCATATGCAAGGCGTGACCGACCCCGACGATATCTGGAGCGCCGAACAGGCCGCAGCTGCCAGCGCCGACTTCGCCGAACTGCACGCCGCCCATGACGGACTGCTGTGGGTGGCCTTCGATCCGCTGCAGGCCCGTTGCGGGTTGTTCTTCTGCCGCGATGGCGCAGTTTGCGAGCTGACCCCGCGGGGGTTTTCCGCACGCAGCCGCGTCTACGAGTACGGCGGCGGCGCCTGCTGTGCCACGGAGCGGGGCGTGGCCTTCGTCAACGAGCGTGATCAGCAGATCTACCATCTGCCAATGGCAGGTATTTCCGTAGGAGCGGCATTAGCCGCGAACCGCGGTGAGCCAAAGGGCTTAGCGGCTAAAGCCGCTCCTGCGGGCCTTGAGCCTCAGGCGCTGACTGCCCGCTCCCACTGCCGTTATGGCGACCTGGCCTTCGTGCCCGCCTGGCAGGCGCTGCTGGCGGTGGAGGAGAGTCATGAGTGCGGCGCGGTGCTGCATCGCCTGGTGCGTATCGGCCTCGATGGCCAGCGCGAGGTGCTGGTCGAGGGCGCCGATTTCTACGCAGCGCCGGTGGCGGACTCCACTGGCCAACGCCTGGTCTGGATCGAGTGGGATCGCCCGCACCAACCCTGGGTCGCCACGCGCCTGTGCCAGCGCGAGTCGGGCCAGCCTACTCGGGTGCTGGCCGGGCAGGCGGGTGATCGTTCTCTGCAGCAGCCACGCTTCGATGTGCAGAACCGCTTGTGGGTGTTGAGCGACAAGGCGGGCTGGTGGCAGCCCGAGTGCGTCGATCACGGCCTAGAGCTGCAAGCTGCGCCCCGCGATCATGCGCCGGCGCCCTGGCAACTGGGTGGCCGCACCTATCTGCCGCTGGAGCATGGTGAGCTGCTACTGACGCGTTTCGAGCAGGGTGTCGGCGTTCTCGTGGGGTGTCGAGGGGCCGCCCAGGTTGTGCGCACCAGCGATCTCAGCGGCAAACCAATCGGTGCGCACAGCGCACCCTACGCAGAGCGGCGGTTGGTCGAAGGGTTTACACGTTTCCGCAGCTTGGCTGCCGATAGCGAATATTTCTACTGCATCGCTGCCGCCCCGGATCGCCTGCCGGCGGTGCTTGCCATTTGCCGCAGCGATGGCGCGTTGCAGATACTGGCGGGCGGTGAGCAGCCGCTAGGTGAAGCACAGCTGTCACGGCCTCAGCCATTCAGCTGTGCGGTGGGCGAGGGCGAGCGCTGCCATGGTTTTTTCTATGCGCCCGTTGCCGCCGAAGCACGCCCACCGCTGCTGATCTTCCTGCATGGCGGCCCCACCTCGGCCTGCTATCCGGTGTTCGATCCGCGCATCGTCTTCTGGACGCTGCGCGGCTACGCCGTGCTCGACCTCAACTACCGCGGTAGCAGCGGCTACGGTCGCGCCTACCGGCTGCGTCTGGCGGGGCAGTGGGGGGCGCTGGAGGTCGAGGATATCCGCGCCGCCATCGACCAGTTGGCCTGCGACGGCGCTATCGATCCGGCGCAGGTGTTCGTTCGCGGTGCCAGCGCCGGCGGCTACAGCGCGCTGCGGGCGCTGGCCGAGCTACCCGGGCTGCGCGGCGGCGCCAGTCTCTACGGCGTCAGCGACCCGCTGGCGCTGCGTCGGGTCACCCACAAGTTCGAGGCGGATTATCTGGACTGGCTGATCGGCGATCCCGAACGCTACCGGGCGCGTACACCGCTGCTGCAGGCCGAGCGCATCGCTGCGCCGCTGATCTTCTTTCAAGGCGGGCTGGACGCGGTGGTGGTGCCGAGCCAGACCGAGGCCATGGTGGCGACGCTGCGCCGGCGCGGTTTGCCGGTCGAGTATCACCAGTTCGCCGAAGAACGCCACGGCTTTCGCCAGGCCGCCAATCTGGCCGCGGCGCTGCGCGCCGAGCATGCCTTCTACCAGGCCCTGCGCTAGGCGTAGGTCGCATTGCATTGGCCGAGCAATGCAGTAGGCTGGAAGCCATTCCATAACAACAAGATCAGGCCGTTGCATGAGCCACGATTTGAGCCAACTGCGTAAATTCGTTTCCCCGGAGATCATCTTCGGCGCCGGCTCCCGGCACAACGTCGGCAACTACGCCAAGACCTTCGGCGCACGCAAGGTGCTGGTGGTGTCCGACCCCGGTGTAGTCGCGGCCGGCTGGGCCGGCGATATCGAGGCCAGCCTGCAGGCCCAGGGCATCGCCTATTGCCTGTACACCCAGGTCTCGCCCAACCCGCGGGTGGAAGAGGTGATGGCCGGCGCCGAGCTGTATCGCAGCGAGGGCTGCAACGTCATAGTCGCAGTCGGCGGCGGCAGCCCGATGGACTGCGCCAAGGGCATCGGCATCGTCGTCGCTCACGGTCGCAGCATCCTCGAGTTCGAGGGCGTGGATACCATCCGCGTGCCCAGCCCGCCGCTGATCCTGATTCCGACCACCGCTGGCACCTCGGCCGATGTCTCGCAGTTCGTGATCATCTCCAACCAGCAGGAACGGATGAAGTTCTCCATCGTCAGCAAGGCGGTGGTGCCGGACGTGTCGTTGATCGACCCGGAAACCACCCTGAGCATGGATCCCTTCCTTAGCGCCTGTACCGGCATCGACGCCCTGGTGCACGCCATCGAGGCCTTCGTCTCCACGGGCCACGGCCCGCTCACCGACCCGCATGCGCTGGAGGCCATGCGCCTGATCAACGGCAACCTGGTGCAGATGATCGCCAACCCGGCGGACATCGCCCTGCGCGAGAAGATCATGCTCGGCAGCATGCAGGCCGGGCTGGCCTTCTCCAACGCCATCCTCGGGGCGGTGCATGCGATGAGCCACAGCCTCGGCGGCTTCCTCGACCTGCCGCATGGCCTGTGCAACGCGGTGCTGGTCGAGCACGTGGTGGCCTTCAACTACAGCGCGGCGCCGGAGCGTTTCAAGGTCATCGCCGAAACCCTCGGCATCGACTGTCGCGGGCTGAACCACGCGCAGATTCGCCAGCGCCTGGTCGAGCACCTGATCGCCTTCAAGCATGCCGTGGGCTTCCGCGAAACCCTCGGCTTGCATGGCGTCGGCAGCTCGGACATTCCGTTCCTTTCCAGCCATGCCATGGACGATCCGTGCATCCTTACCAACCCGCGCGAGTCGACCCAGCGCGACGTCGAGGTGGTCTATGGCGAGGCGCTCTGACGAGGCGCTAGCCGGGCTGCTGGGGCTCAGCAGCCAGTCGGCGCGCAAGAGCCACTACCCCGAGCTGCTGGCGCGCCTGGAGGAGCTGGAAACCGAGCGCAACCGCTACAAATGGCTGTTCGAGCACGCCGTGCACGGCATCTTCCAGGCCAGCCTGCAGCAGGGCGTGCTGGCGGCCAACCCGGCCATGGCGCGCATGCTTGGTTACGACGATCCGCAGCAGGTGCTGTGGTCGCTGAACGACCTGGCGCGCCACCTGTTCGTCGGCGGTTTCGATGAGCTGGCGCGGATTCGCGAGCAGCTGGGCCGCGGCGCCGCCCTGGTCGGTTACGAGACCCAGTTGCGCCGGCGCGACGGCAGCGTCATCGACGTATTGATGAACCTGCTGCTCAAGCCCGAAGGCGAGGGTCTGTTCGAGGGTTTCGTCGCCGACATCACCGAGCGCAAGCAGGCCCAGCAGCGCCTGCAACAGCTCAACGACGAACTGGAGCGCCGGGTCGCTGCACGTACCTACGAGCTGCTCGAATCCAACCGCAACCTGCAACGGCAGATCGAAGAGCGCGAGCGCATCGAGCAGGCCCTGCGCGAGGCGCGCGACGCCGCCGAGGCGGCCAACCGCAGCAAGGACAAGTACCTGGCCGCCGCCAGCCACGACCTGCTGCAGCCGCTCAACGCCGCGCGACTGCTGATCTCCACCCTGCGTGAGCGCGAGCTGCCGAGCGCCGAGCTCAATCTGGTGGAACGCAGCCACCTGGCACTGGAAGGCGCCGAGGATCTGCTCACCGACCTGCTGGACATCTCCAAGCTGGACCAGGCGGCGATCAAGCCGGACCTCGACGTCTATCGCCTGGAGGAGCTGCTGGCGCCGCTGGCCTCGGAGTTCGACGGCGTCGCCGTGGCCCGCGGCCTGCGCCTGCGCGTGCGCATCGCCGACTGCGCGGTGCACACCGATTTTCGCCTGCTCACGCGCATCCTGCGCAACTTCCTCAGCAACGCCTGTCGCTACACCGAACGCGGCGGCGTGCTGCTCGGCGCGCGGCGGCGCGGCCAGTTTCTCGAGCTGCAGGTGTGGGACAGCGGCCGCGGCATTCCCGCCGACCAACTGGACAAGATCTTCCTCGAGTTCAACCAGCTGGACGTCGGCCGCGCCACCGAGCGCAAGGGCGTCGGCCTCGGCCTGGCCATAGTCGAGCGTATCGCGCGCATGCTCGGTTATCCGGTGCAGGTGAGTTCGCAGCCGGGGCGCGGCTCGCTGTTCAGC
>NZ_AVOF01000961.1:0-549 GCF_000465935.2 Pseudomonas sp. EGD-AK9 | reverse complement strand
CGACGCGCGCGGGCGCCCCGCTACCCTGCTCGGCCACCTGCTGCTGCGCGGCGACGGCAACCCACTGCCCTTCGCCCTGCACTTCGAGCCGGCCAGTTTTCCCGGCGACCAGCGCGTCGAGCTGCGCGGCCGCGTCACCCAGTCCGGACGCCTGGTGCAGCGCCTGCCAGCGCAAACCATCGCCGCCCCGCAGAGCCGCGACCTCGGTCCGCTGCGCCTGGTGCCGGCGCCATGAGCGCCCCGGCATCCCTGCAAGGCGCGCTAAGCGAACTGCTCGGCGATGCCCGCCTGGTGGCCGAAACGCTGCCCGGCAGCGACATCGCCCTGTGGCTGATCGACGCCGGCAATATGGACCGCGCCTTCAGTCCCGAGGAAACCCGGCGCATCCTAGAAGAACCGCCCTACTGGTGCTTCTGCTGGGCCAGCGGCCTGGTGCTGGCGCGCTGGCTGGCCGAGCGCCCCGAGTGGGTGCGCGGCAAGCGCGTGCTGGATTTCGGCGCAGGCAGTGGCGTAGCCGCCATCGCCGCAGCCAAGGCCGGCGCCGCCGAG
>NZ_AVOF01000960.1:0-549 GCF_000465935.2 Pseudomonas sp. EGD-AK9 | reverse complement strand
AATCTGCATATTTAGCTAAATACTCGTAATCATATGATCCGTACCAGCCCTTCGTCCAGCCAAAAGGATTTGCCGCCACTGCAACTGATACTTCTTTATGTGTAGGAATACTTTTTCTTACCATTCTAACAAAATCTGTAAATATATTCCGATCTTTTTCTGTAAGGTTTTCTATATCGATATTAATTCCGTCCAAATCCAGTTCTTCTATTGCATGAGAAATTTGTTTAGCTAAAAGAACTCGGTTCATTAATGCAAATCGTCCCAAATCCTGATCCCAATGATTGCTTAGAAAAGGAACTACTTTTAATTTTCTTATATGAAGAGCTTTAATCACATCGGGATTAGCTGAACGGAGAAGTAATGATCCATCTTTTCTGATATAGAAAAAATCAGGAGACACAACATTTAATACTCCGTTCGTTTGATCAACGTGTTGAATAAAATCCCATCCTAATCCAGAATAGAAATAGCTCATTTGAAACATCTCATAACCCCTTCATCCCCAAAAATATCAAGTTCCCCACAAATAAAAAAATGAGGATTGTC
>NZ_AVOF01000959.1:0-549 GCF_000465935.2 Pseudomonas sp. EGD-AK9 | reverse complement strand
AACAGTTATAGCTTTAACCAATAATGATGTGATAACTAGACAAAATTACTTCGAGGGATTGAATCGTTTATGGAACACTGTTCTTTACTTTATTTCTAAACACTCAACGGCTTTATTATTACTGGCGAACCTCATTTACACTGATTTAATCTCTCCTATTAACCAAGCATTAACTTCAAAATATATAATAGATGAATTCATTGAAAAAAAACCAGAAACAGTATCGGAAGCTAAAAACGTTTTAAAAGACATTCCAATGAATAAAGAACTTAAAACCAATTACAGAATGGTTATAAAAGATACATTAGTAGTTAGAACACGTCCTAAAACAAATTCAAATGTAGCGTACGTATTAGACAAGTCATCAATTGTCTTTGTTGAAGAAAAGAAAAAGAATTGGAGTAAGGTTCTCTTTCGCAATGAAGCTGGTGAGGATCAAAGCGGATGGGTTTATACCCGTTATATTAAAAAGCTTGATTAAAACTGATTCCCTAAACGGGAGTCTTTTTTGTTTCAATTTTCTCTCTAAATAAAATTCTTCTTTTATTT
>NZ_AVOF01000958.1:0-550 GCF_000465935.2 Pseudomonas sp. EGD-AK9 | reverse complement strand
CAAGCGCTGCAGCAACGCCCGCGCCCGCGCGCTGGGCTGGGCGCCGCGGTACCCGAGCTACCGCGAGGGCTATGCGGCGATTCTGGCGGGACGCTAGATGGACGCCAATCGCCTGCTGGCCAAGCCCTGGCTGCCGGGTGTGGAGCTGTTCCATGCCGACTTCTCCGGGCAGGCGTTCGGCCGCCACAGTCACGATGCCTTCGCCGTCGGCGCCATTCTGGCGGGCGTCGGCGGCTACCAGTGCCGTGGTCAGCGCCATGCCCTGCCGGCCGGTACCCTGTCACTGATGAATCCCGAGGAGCCGCACACCGGCCACGCCGAATCGCCGCGGCTGGTCTACCGCATGCTCTATATCGAGGAGGCGCGGCTGCCGGCGCTGCTCGGGCGCAAGCGCCTGCCCGATGGCTTTCGCAGCCTCAATCCGACCGACGACGGTCAGGTCGCCGCGGGTCTGGCGCGTCTGGCGCAGGAGTTCGAGCGCGGCGACGCGCTGGCGCTGGAGAGCGAGCTGCTGGCCGTGCTGGAGCTGGTGTTCGTCCGCCATGGCGGC
>NZ_AVOF01000957.1:0-551 GCF_000465935.2 Pseudomonas sp. EGD-AK9 | reverse complement strand
ACAATCCCTGCAATATCAGTGAATTCAAAAGCAGTCGGCACAGTCTTCTTCGGGTTGACCAGCTCAGTCAGCTTTTGCAGACGATCATCCGGCACCTCTACAATTCCCACGTTCGGATCAATTGTACAGAACGGGTAGTTGGCTGATTCGGCACCGGCCTGTGTAATTGCGTTAAATAGTGTTGATTTTCCGACGTTCGGCAAACCAACAATTCCAGCTGTTAAAGCCATTCTTTCATCTCCTCTATATAAAACCGTCATTGTATGAGCGTATTTTGAACCTAGAGCAATTATAAGGAGGTTCACTGGAAAAGACAAGCTGACAAAAAAGCATTTTCAGCCTGCCAATCCCTTTGATTATGCTTTTTTCAAGCCTACTAAACAGTCAAAAAGCGTACTTCCCATTCCATTATCAGAATTTGTATCATTTGTCAGTGCATTGACTGACCCTCCAAAAGCCGCCCACATGCCTTCATCTATATTAATCGTCTTCGCATGAGCCTGCTTCATCACTTTCACCTTGCCTTTCAAGCGTCCGCGGTCATTAAAGAT
>NZ_AVOF01000956.1:0-552 GCF_000465935.2 Pseudomonas sp. EGD-AK9 | reverse complement strand
CGATCTCACAGTTGAGCGCCATAGCGGCTTTCATTGCGAATTCAACGGCTTCTTTGTTCAGGACAGGCAGGACGCCCGGGTAACCGAGGTCAATGACGCTTGTCTGCGTATTCGCCTCCGCGCCGAATGGCGTTGGAGAGCTTGAGAAAATTTTTGATTTTGTTTTTAACTCAACGTGGACTTCAAGTCCGATTACCGTTTCAAAGTTCAATTCTTTTCACCCCTTACAGTTCAGGTTTTGCTTTATGATGGTCTGTCGCTTGTTCAAATGCATGAGCAACGCGGTATACAGTGCTTTCATCAAAGTGTTTTCCGATGATTTGCAGGCCGAGCGGAAGACCGTCTGCTAATCCGCATGGCACGCTGATTCCCGGTACGCCGGCAAGGTTGACCGGAATCGTTAAGATATCGTTTGCGTACATTGTGAGCGGATCCTTCGTGTTTTCACCGATTTTAAACGCAGGTGTCGGTGTAGTCGGTCCAACAATAACATCATATTTTTCAAATACGTCCTCGAAATCCTTCTTAATCAACGTACGCACTTTTTGCGCT
>NZ_AVOF01000955.1:0-553 GCF_000465935.2 Pseudomonas sp. EGD-AK9 | reverse complement strand
CCCGTCAACTGGATCGGTCGAAAAGGAAAACCAAACGGTGTTGATAAAGATGAAGCGATTCGCCGTGACACAAGTCTGGATCAGCTCGCGAAACTTTCTCCTATTTATGCAAGTGACGGTTCTATCACAGCCGGCAATGCTCCTGGAGTCAATGACGGAGCCGGCGCGTTCGTGCTGATGTCTGAGGAAAAAGCTGCTGAGCTTGGCAAACGGCCTCTGGCTACAATTCTTGGTTTTTCAACTACGGGAATGCCAGCGCACGAGCTGGCGGCAGCACCGGGATTTGCCATTAACAAGCTTCTGAAAAAGAACGGTTTAACTGTCCAAGATATTGACTTGTTTGAAGTAAATGAAGCTTTTGCTTCAGTTGTTTTGACATGTGAAAAAATCGTAGGTTTCGATCTTGAAAAAGTAAATGTAAATGGCGGTGCGATCGCGCTCGGCCACCCGATCGGCGCGAGCGGTGCGAGAATTCTCATGACGCTTGTTTATGAATTAAAGCGGCGGGGAGGGGGTCTGGGCGTTGCCGCTATTTGTAGCGGGGCAGCACAGG
>NZ_AVOF01000954.1:0-555 GCF_000465935.2 Pseudomonas sp. EGD-AK9 | reverse complement strand
TTATGCTTCATTGATTGGATGATCGCTAAACCGCCTGTGGCCATTCTAGTTCTCTCCTTATCATGGATGGTAATGTTCGATTGCTTTGTCAATGAAACCGTTTGCTTCATCGAGTAATGTCTTTGCTTGTTTCTGATCTGTGCTTGTTTTGAGCATGACGATTGCTGTTTTGACGTGATGATCGGCTTGTTCCAGAGTGTATCTGGCTGTGTCGTATGAAGCGTTTGTAAGGCTTTGGATAATGCTGATGGCGCGTTCTTTTAGTTTTTTGTTGCTGACGTTGACGTCTACCATCAAGTTTTCGTAAACCTTGCCGATTTTGACCATTACAGCGGTAGATATCATGTTTAGAATCATTTTATGAGCGGTTGCGGCTTTCATACGTGTTGATCCTGTAATGGCCTCAGGTCCGACGACAACCTCAATGCTGTGATCCGCATCCTTGCTGATGGCGGAGTTTTCATTGCAAGTAAGGGCGATTGTGTGTGCTCCGACTTTTCGGGCGTATCTTAGGGCGCCTGCGGCGTACGGTGTGCGGCCGCTTGCTGCGATGGC
>NZ_AVOF01000953.1:0-552 GCF_000465935.2 Pseudomonas sp. EGD-AK9 | reverse complement strand
TATGCTAAAGGCACAGGTCGTTCACCTGCTGGCGGAGGTCAGTCTACACACCTTCCATTGAAAGTGAATCCTGCAGGGGTTATTCCGGTAATCTTTGCGGTTGCGTTTTTGATAACGCCGCGGACGATCGCGTCATTCTTTGGAACAAACGATGTGACAAAGTGGATTCAAAACAACTTTGATAATACGCATCCGGTGGGTATGGCGATATATGTTGCGTTGATTATTGCCTTTACGTACTTTTATGCTTTTGTACAGGTAAACCCTGAACAAATGGCTGATAACCTTAAAAAACAGGGTGGCTATATCCCGGGGGTTCGTCCAGGGAAAATGACTCAAGATAGAATTACGAGCATTTTGTATCGACTTACGTTTGTGGGTTCTATATTCTTAGCCGTGATTTCCATTCTTCCTATCTTTTTCATTCAATTCGCTGGATTGCCTCAAAGTGCACAAATTGGCGGAACTTCTTTGTTAATTGTTGTCGGGGTAGCCTTGGAGACAATGAAACAACTAGAAAGCCAGTTGGTGAAACGAAACTACCGTGGATTT
>NZ_AVOF01000952.1:0-554 GCF_000465935.2 Pseudomonas sp. EGD-AK9 | reverse complement strand
TCCGTTCCGTCAGAAAAGCATGGCCCGCCCCCGGTCCTGCTTCAACCGTGCCAAGGGTGTTTCCGCTCTCTGTGTCAAACACCGCGCTCCACAGTCCGAGCGGCGCCGTGATGCCAAACGCTTTTCCTGTATTCACGTTCTCATTCATCGGAAAGGTAAAAAGTGTTTTGATCCCTGACGTTTTCTCAAGTTCGCCAAGTCCGCAATCGGTATGAATGGTATGCTCACATGTGCGCCCTCCTGTCAGCGGCCCGGTGATCCAGATGCCGCCCGCTTCAGCGAATGCCGAAGCTTTTTTGATAAATTCAGAAGACAAATACGGCACAAATGGCGTAAACAGCAAGCGATAGCCGTCAAGTGGAGCGCCTTCCGGAATAAGGTCACGATGAATCCCCGTGTTGAGAATACGTTCATAAAAATGCGTCACAAGCGAACGATGCCGGAGTCCCCGGTGAGGCTCAGTTTTAATAAATGCTTTTGCTCTGTCAGAGTAAGTCATCGCCGCCTCGGCTTGAACGGGTTCAGTCGATAGAATAATAGGCTCGATTTCCTTT
>NZ_AVOF01000951.1:0-13666 GCF_000465935.2 Pseudomonas sp. EGD-AK9 | reverse complement strand
GGCTGGCCGGCGGCGTCCACCAGCTCGGCCTGCAGCGCCGCGGCATGCGCCGGACCGGGCAGGACCAGGGCGGCGAACAGAACGAGGGGGAGCAGGCGGGAATTGCAACCAGTCATGCGCGTACCTTGGCCCGAGCCGAAGGCCGGACGTTCACAGGATTACATGCCGTCCTGGCAACCGAGTTTGGCGTACTGAGGTGACAGCCTAGCTGGCCGGCGGCGAACCGGCCAGCGGCAATTGGCCAGCAGCGGCGCTATTCGCTGCGCAGACGCTTGGGCGTGAGGCCGAGGTAGCGGCGCATCGCCGTGGTCAGCGCGCTCTGGCTGGAGAAGCCGCATTCCTCGGCGATCCGCACCAGCGGCAGCTTGCTCTCGCGCAGCAGCCGCGCGGCGCGGTCGAGGCGGGTCTTGAGCAGGTACTGGTGTGGGGTGAGGCCGACGCTGTCCTTGAACTGGGCGTGGAAATGGCTGGGGCTCAGGCACATCACCTGGGCCAGTTCGGCGACGCTGATGCGCCGCGCCAGGTGCTCGCCGATATAGCTGTCCAGGCGCTGCAGATCCAGGCTGCCCTGCGGCCGCCAGCGCTGCTCGCCGAACAGGCGCAGGTGCAGCGCCCGCAGCAGCACGCCGCCGAGGGAACGGGCCAGGATCGAGTCGCTGCCGTAGCGTTCCAGCTCGGCGCCGGCGTAACTCAGCAGGTGCTGGAAATCGACGTCCAGCGCAGGATAGCGCGGGGTCTCGAACAGGCGGTGGAGCAACTCCAGGTCTTCGCTGGGGGTGTCCTGCTCGTCGAGGTCGAGGATCAGCATGCGGTTGTCGCCCATACCGGCGAACTGGTGGGCGGCGTCGCCCGGCACCAGGCAGGCGCGCATGCGGCACACCTCGCCGCCGCGGCCGCCGACCTCGAATTCGGCGCGGCCGACCAGGGACATCACCAGCTGGTGATGGTCGTGGGCATGGACATGGGCCTGTTCATCCAGGCGGATCACTCGGGCTTGCAGCATCGCGAAAGACTGGCGGCACAAAACAAGGGTTGCACTTTACTCCTTAATCGCAAAAAACGCCGCAACCCACGACCAGCGGACGGGTTGCACCTTTTCCAACGCACGCACCAGATTGGGCAGCGAAATCCGCCCAGGCGCCATTAATGGGCACAGCCGGCGCCGCGGCGCAGCCGCCGTGCCCAGGCAATCCGGGCATTGCCGGCGGCTGGCAGGAGAGTTGCTTGAGCGAGATCCAATCGACATGGCTCAGCCAGCGGATTCAACCAAGCGAGGCCCCATGAATCTGGAACTCTCTATCGCCCTGGCCCTGGGCGCCGTGCTGCTGACCCTCGGCCACTGGCTCAGCCAGCGCGCCGAACGCCGCCATCACCTGGCCCTGGGCCAACTGGAAAGCCAGACCCTGCAACGCTGCCTGGAACTGCTGCAGGCGCTGCAGAAGCATCGCGGCCTCGGCGCGCAGCAAGACATCGCCAGCGTCAGTCAGCGCAACGCCCTGGCCCGCCAGCTCGATGCGCTGTGGCTGAACTGGCCCGGCGCCAGCCTGCAGCTGCCGGCGCTGCAGCAGCACTGGCCGCAGCTGCGGCGCAAGCCCGCCGACTTCGAGGCGCACAGCAAGCTGATCGAGGCCCTGCTGGAAGCCATCGAGCAGCTGGAAGACCGCCTCTACCAGCACGAACACCCGGCCATCCGCGGTCTCGGCGAGGCCTGCCGCGCCCTGGAAGACCTCGCCCGCCTGCGCGGCCTGGCGGTGCGCGCGGCCAACTACTCGCGCTGCCCGCCCGGCCTGCAGATGCAGATGCGCTTTCTCTGCGAGCGCCTCGACGAACAGGGCCAGGACCAGCCGCTGCACGCCCTGCTCGAGCGCCTGCGCCATGAGCTGATCGACGCGCCGCAGGTGCGCCTGGCCCCCGCCGACTGCTTCGCCCTGCTCACGCCGCTGATCGAGCAACGCCTGCAGGGGATTCGCCTGAATCTCGCTTGAACAGAGCCGTTGAAAAACCCCGAGCACCGCCCCATCTAGCACTTAACGTGCAAGCAAAGGTGCTCCATGAACGATCAGGACATCACCCCCGACGCCGCCGCAGAAGGCGCCCAGACGCACGGCACCAGCCTGGTGCTGCCCGCCCAGCGCCTGCCGGACAAGCTCTACGTCATCCCCATCCACAACCGCCCGTTCTTCCCCGCTCAGGTGCTGCCGGTGATCGTCAACCAGCAGCCCTGGGGCAAGACCCTGGAGCGCGTCGGCAACACCGACCACCGCTGCCTGGCGGTGTTCTACGTCGACACCCCGCCCGGCGACAGCGGCGAATTCGACCTCGACAAGCTGCCCGAGCACGGCACCCTGGTGCGCGTGCACCATGCCAGCGAGGACGGCGGCAAGCTGCAGTTCGTCGCCCAGGGCCTGGCGCGGGTGCGCATCCGCGGCTGGCTCAGTCGCAAGCCGCCGTACCTGGCCGAGGTGGAGTACCCGCAGGCGCCGGCCGACCCGCGCGACGAGGTCAAGGCCTACGGCATGGCGCTGATCAACGCGATCAAGGAGCTGCTGCCGCTCAACCCGCTGTACAGCGAGGAGCTGAAGAACTACCTCAACCGCTTCAGCCCCAACGACCCCTCGCCGCTCACCGACTTCGCCGCCGCCCTCACCACCGCGCCGGGCGCCGAGCTGCAGGAGGTGCTGGATACCGTGCCGATGCTCAGGCGCATGGAGAAGGTGCTGCCGCTGCTGCGCAAGGAGGTCGAGGTGGCGCGCCTGCAGAACGAGCTGTCGGCCGAGGTCAACCGCAAGATCGGCGAGCGTCAGCGCGAATTCTTCCTGCAGGAACAGCTCAAGCTGATCCAGCAGGAACTGGGCATCGTCAAGGACGACCGCAGTGCCGACGCCGACGAGTTCCGCGCCCGCCTGGAGGGCAAGACCCTGCCCGAGCAGGCGCGCAAGCGCATCGACGAGGAACTGAACAAGCTGGCCATCCTCGAGACCGGCTCGCCGGAATACGCCGTCACCCGCAACTACCTGGACTGGGCCACGAACCTGCCCTGGGGCGTCTACGGCCAGGACAAGCTCGACCTGGCCCATGCGCGCAAGGTGCTGGATGCGCACCACGCCGGCATGGATGACATCAAGCAACGCATAGTCGAGTTCCTCGCCGTCGGCGCCTTCAAGGGCGAGATCGCCGGCAGCATCGTGCTGCTGGTCGGCCCGCCCGGGGTGGGCAAGACCAGCATCGGCAAGTCCATCGCGGAAAGCCTGGGCCGGCCCTTCTATCGTTTCTCGGTCGGCGGCATGCGCGACGAGGCGGAGATCAAGGGCCACCGCCGCACCTATATCGGCGCCATGCCCGGCAAGCTGGTGCAGGCGCTCAAGGAAGCCGAGGTGATGAACCCGGTGATCATGCTCGACGAGATCGACAAGATGGGAGCCAGCTACCAGGGCGACCCGGCCTCGGCGCTGCTGGAGACCCTCGACCCGGAGCAGAACGTCGAATTCCTCGACCACTACCTGGACCTGCGCCTGGACCTGTCCAAGGTGCTGTTCGTCTGCACCGCCAACACCCTCGACTCGATTCCCGGGCCGCTGCTCGACCGCATGGAGGTGATCCGCCTGTCCGGCTATATCACCGAGGAGAAGCTGGCCATCGCCAAGCGCCACCTGTGGCCCAAGCAGCTGGCCAAGGCCGGCGTGCCCAAGGCGCGCTTGGGGATCAGCGACGCGGCGCTGCGTGGGGTGATCGAGGGCTATGCCCGCGAGGCCGGCGTGCGCCAGCTGGAGAAGCAGCTGGGCAAGCTGGTGCGCAAGGCGGTGGTGAAACTGCTGGACGATCCCGAAGCGAAGATCCGCATCGGTGCCAAGGACCTGGAAGAAGCCCTGGGCATGCCGGTGTTTCGCAACGAGCAACTGCTGGCCGGCACCGGCGTCATCACCGGGCTGGCCTGGACCAGCATGGGCGGCGCCACCCTGCCGATCGAGGCGACGCGCATCCACACCCTCAACCGCGGCTTCAAGCTCACCGGCCAGCTCGGCGAGGTGATGAAGGAGTCGGCGGAGATCGCCTACAGCTACGTCAGCTCGCACCTGAAGCAGTACGGCGGCGACCCGGCTTTCTTCGACCAGGCCTTCGTCCACCTGCACGTGCCGGAAGGTGCCACGCCCAAGGACGGCCCCAGCGCCGGCATCACCATGGCCAGCGCGCTGCTGTCGCTGGCACGCAACCAACCGGCGAAAAAGAGCGTGGCGATGACCGGCGAGCTGACCCTGACCGGCCAGGTGCTGGCCATCGGCGGGGTGCGCGAGAAGGTGATCGCCGCGCGGCGGCAAAAGATCTTCGAACTGATCCTGCCGGAGGCCAACCGCGGCAGCTACGAGGAGCTGCCGGACTACCTCAAGGAAGGCCTGACCGTGCATTTCGCCAGGCGCTACAGCGATGTGGCCAGGGTGTTGTTCGAGTAGAAGCAGCGGCAAGCTTCAAGCCGCAAGCAAAAGCGGCGGCAGGAATCGTCGGGCGGAGCGCTGCGCGCTCCCCGTTGGGCTTCGCTGCGCTCAGCGCCAACCTACCCTGCGCCTGGCCAATGCGGCTATGCTGGGCGCGTTTCGCCGACAGGAATCCGTCATGACCGCCGCCTTCCGCCTGCTGCCCCTCGCCAGCCTGGCCCTGCTCGCCGCCTGCGCGCAGAAGCCCAGCACCCTGACCCTGACCCAGGAGCAGGGCAACAAATGCCCGCTGAGCCTGGACCTGGGCCAGCAACTGATCCTCAGCCTGCCCAGCAACCCCACCACCGGCTTTCGCTGGGTGCTGCGCGACGGCGCCGAGAGCGTGTTGCAGAGCCTCGGCCCGGAGGTCTACAGCAACCCGGAGGACGCCGGCCTGGTCGGCGCCGCCGGTAAATCCACCTGGCGCTTCCAGACCCGCGAACGCGGCGAGGGTCGCCTGCTGCTGACCTACCAGCGGCCCTGGGAAACCGACGTGGCGCCAGCCAAGACCTTCGACTGCGAGTTGCAGGTGAAATAAGGGGCCACCCCGATTCGCCCGGTAGGAGCCCGCTTGTGGGCGATCTGCAGATGCCCTGGATCGCCGGTGGCACACCTCGCTCCGTAGGGTGGATGTCGCTTTTTACATCCACCACAGCGGTGGATCGATAAAGCGCGATCCACCCTGCGCCGAGCCTCCGTTTCGCGATACGGCTGGCCTCAGCCCCGTAGCCTCCCGACAGCGCCCCGGCGTGCCTGCCGGCGACCTCAGCTCTTGAGCCGGTAGCCGGTCTTGAAGATCCAGCCCACCAGCAAAATGCACAGCGCCAGGAACCCCAGGATCATCGCCAGACTGAGGCCGACGTTGACGTCGGAGACGCCATAGAAGCTCCAGCGGAAGGCGCTGATCAGGTACACCACCGGGTTGAACAGGGTCACCGTCTGCCAGGCCGGCGGCAGCATGCTGATGGAGTAGAAGGCGCCGCCTAAGAAGGTCAGCGGCGTGACGATCAGCGCCGGGACTATCTGCAGCTTCTCCCAGCCGTCGGCCCACACGCCGATGATGAAACCGAACAGGCTGAAGGTCAGCGCGGTGAGCACCAGGAAGGCCGCCATCCACAGCGGGTGCTGCACCTCGAAGTCGACGAACAGGCGCGCGGTGAGCAGAATGATGATGCCGAGGATCACCGACTTGGTCGCCGCCGCGCCGACATAGCCGACGAGGATTTCCAGGTAGGACACCGGCGCCGACAACAGCTCGTAGATGCTCCCCGAATACTTGGGCATATAGATGCCGAACGAGGCGTTGGAGATGCTCTCGGTGAGCAGCGCCAGCATGATCAGCCCCGGCACGATAAAGGCGCCGTAGCTCACCCCCTGCACCTGGGTCATGCTCGAACCTATGGCCGAGCCGAACACCACGAAGTACAGCGAGGTGCTGATCACCGGCGTGGCGATGCTCTGCAGCAGGGTGCGCCAGGTACGCGCCAGCTCGAACAGGTAGATGGCCTTGATGGCATAGAGGTTCATGCGCGCGACTCCTTGACCAAGGACACGAAGATTTCCTCCAACGAACTCTGACTGGACTGCAGGTCCTTGAAGTCGATGCCGTGCTGGGCCAGGTCGCGCAACAGCTCGGCGATGCCAGTGTGCTCGTGCTGGGCGTCGAAGGTGAACACCAGGGCGTGGCCCTGGTCCACCAGCTCCAGGCCGTAGCGTTCCAGCTCGGCCGGCACGCCGGCCAGCGGCTGCTGCAGCTGCAGGGTCAGCTGCTTCTTGCCCAGCTTGTGCATCAGCACCTGCTTGTCCTCCACCAGAATGATCCGCCCCTTGCTGATCACGCCGATGCGGTCGGCCATTTCCTCGGCCTCCTCGATGTAGTGGGTGGTGAGGATGATGGTCACGCCGCGCTCGCGCAGGCGCCGCACCATGTTCCACATGTCGCGGCGCAGCTCGACGTCGACGCCGGCGGTGGGCTCGTCGAGAAACAGAATCTGCGGCTCGTGGGACAGTGCCTTGGCGATCATCACCCGGCGCTTCATGCCGCCGGACAGTTCCATGATCTTGGCGTTGCGCTTGTCCCACAGCGACAGGTCCTTGAGCAGTTGCTCCAGGTAGGCCGGATCGGGCTTCTTGCCGAACAGGCCGCGGCTGAACTTGACCGTCGCCCAGACGGTTTCGAACACGTCGCTGACCAGCTCCTGCGGCACCAGGCCGATCTGCGCGCGGGCCGCGCGGTAGTCGCGGACGATGTCCTTGCCGCCGACCAGCACCTGCCCGCTACCGGGATTGACGATGCCGCAGATGATGCTGATCAGGGTGGTCTTGCCGGCGCCGTTGGGGCCGAGCAAGGCGAAGATCTCGCCCTGGCGAATGTCCAGGTCGATGCCCTGCAGCGCCGGATGGCCCGACGCGTAGGTCTTGTTCAGTTGCGAAATGGAGATGACCGACTGCACGGTGGAGTCCTTGCCTGCGGAAAAACCACAGAGTGTAGAGCCTGACCACCAGGACAGGGCAAGCACGGATCACTGCGTTGCACAAAAACGTCGGGCCAGTTGCTCGGTCTCGAAGTGCGCGGTGAGAAAGTCGACGAAGGCGCGGGTCTTGGCCGGCAGCACCGCCGGGTAGCGGGCGAGAAACGCCGGCATTGGCGGCAACGGGTGATCGCGGGCGCAGTCAGGCGCGGCGCTGAGCCTGGCCAGGTTCGCCTGAATGGCAGGCAGGAAAAAACCCGGCGCGCTTGTGGCGCGCCGGTGCTGCAGGTGAGGTTGAGGGAGAAGTGGCCGCGACGCTTGTGGCGTTGCGGCGATAAGCGTGGCGGCGAGCGCCGTCACGCGAATGGTTTACAGCGGCGTGAGCAACTTGCCGCTGGCGATAAAGCAACGCAGGTTGTCGAGAACCAGATCGGCCATCTGCTGGCGGGTCTCGACGCTGGCGCTGCCGACATGCGGCAGCAGCACCGCGTTGTCCAACTCGAGCAACGCGGCCGGGACTTCGGGTTCGCATTGGTAGACGTCCAGACCCGCGCCAGCAATCACACCGTTCTGCAAAGCCGTGATCAGCGCCGCCTCGTCGACCACCGAGCCGCGCGCCACGTTGATCAGAAAACCATCAGGCCCCAGCGCCTCGAGCACTTCGGCATCGATCAGGTGCCGGGTCGCCGCACCGCCCGGACAGGTCAGCACGAGAAAGTCCGCCCAGCGCGCCAGCGCCAGCAGGTCCGGCTCATGCTGGTAAGGACTGCCCTCGACCGCACGGCGGTTGTGATAACGCAGCGGCATGGCGAAGCCCGCCGCCCGCCGCGCCACCGCCTCGCCGATGCGACCGAGGCCGACGATACCCAGGCGCTTGCCGCTGACCCGCCGGGCCAGGGGAAAGCTCTCCCCGCCTGCCCAGGCGCCGCTGCGCACGAAGCGATCGGACTCCGACAGCCGTCGCGCGCTGTCGAGCATCAGGCCCATGGCCAGATCCGCCACGCAGTCGTTGAGCACCTCCGGCGTGGTGCTGAGGGCGATGCCCCGCTCGCGCAGCAGCTCAAGCGGATAGGGGTCGTAGCCGACACCGAAACTGCAGATGGCGCGCAGATTCGGCAGCAGCGCCAGCTGCTCGGCCGTGCAGCCGAAACGCGCCGAGGACACCATGTAGCGGAACTGCCCGCCCCGCTCGCGCAGAAAGACCAGGGGCTCGGCCTGCTGCCACAGCGCGCAAACCTCGTATTCGCCTGCCAGCTCGCGATTGAAGCGCTCGCTGAGCGGGCCGATCTGCAACACTTTGGTTTTGCTCATGACAGTCTCCTGCTCAGGTCACCGGCGCCGGATTGAACAGCACCAGATCGTTATGCAGGCGCAGCCGTTCGGCGCAGGTCTGCTGGCGCCCGCTGGCGACGTCCAGATAGAGCTGGAAGATATGCCAGCCCATTTCCTCCAGGCTCATGCGCCCGGAAAGGATCTGCCCGGCGTCGACGTCGATCAGATCCGGCCAGCGCTCGGCCAGCTGGCTGCGCGTAGCCACCTTGATCACCGGCACCATGGCCAGACCGTAGGGCGTGCCACGGCCGGTGGTGAAGATATGCAGGTTCATCCCCGCCGCCAGCTGCAGCGTGCCGCAGATGAAGTCGCTGGCCGGAGTGGCGCAGAACCACAGGCCCTTGCCGCGAATGCGCTCGCCCGGGGAGGCGACGCCGGCGATGGGGCTGCTGCCGGACTTGGCGATCGAGCCCATGGCCTTCTCGACGATATTGTTCAGCCCGCCCTTCTTGTTGCCCGGCGTGGTGTTGGCGCTGCGGTCGGCCATGCCACGCTGCAGGTAGCGGTCGTACCAGTCCATCTCGCGGATCAACGCATCGGCCACCTCGACGCTGGCGGCGCGCGGGGTGAGCAGGTGGATGCCGTCACGCACTTCGGTGTTCTCGGAGAACATCACCGTGGCGCCGGCGCGCACCAGCAGGTCCGCGGCCACGCCCAGGGCCGGGTTGGCGGTGATGCCGGAGAAGGCGTCGCTGCCGCCGCACTGCATGCCGACCACCAGCTCGGACGCCGGCACGGTCTCGCGACGACGCCGGTCGAGCACCTTCAGGCGCTCCTCGATCATGCCCATGATCTGCTCGACCATGCCGGCGAAACCGCTGCCGGAATCCTGCAGGCGGAACAGCCAGTCCTCCTCGTCCATGCCGTTGGTCAGCGCGTCGCCATCCATCAACTGGCTGGCCTGCAGCTTCTCGCAGCCGAGGCTGATCACCAGCGCCTGACCACCCAGGTTGGGATTGCGGCTGATGTTGTACAGGGTGCGGATCGGCACCACCGCGTCCGGCGCGTTGATCGCCACGCCGCAGCCGTAGCTGTGCGACAGCGCCACCACGTCGTCGACGTTGGGGTATTTGGGTAGAACTTCCTTGCGCACGCGCTCGACCACGTGATCGAGCACGCCGACCACGCACTGCACGGTGGTGGTCACGCCGAGGATGTTACGGGTGCCGACGCTGCCGTCCGGGTTGCGGAAGCCTTCGAAGCTGTAGCCTTCCAGCGGCTCGCCGGGCGCGGCCTTGAGGGTCGCCTTGGGCAGATTGTCCAGCACTGGCGGCTCGGGCATGCGCAGCACCTGCTCGGTCACCCAGTTGCCGGCGGCGATGGGTTTCAACGCATAGCCGATGACCTCGCCATAACGCACCACCTCACCGCCTTCGGCGATATCCACCAGCGCCACCTTGTGGCTCTGCGGGATGCCGCAGGTGGCGATCAGGCCATCGTCGAACTGGCCGCCGGCGGCTACGCCCTGGTCATTGACCACCACGCCGACGTTGTCGCTCGGGTGCAGGCGGATGTAACGGGGCGAATCCTGATGGGGAATCAACTGCATGGATGCTTGCTCCTGTTGTGCGCTCAGGATACCGAGCCGGCGTTGGCGCGCGAGGCGCCATCGTCCAGCTCGACCCTGTGAATACGGCCGACGATCAGGCCGAAGCTGACGACCGCCAGCAGGGCATTGAGGCCGACATAGGCCAATGCCCCATCGTAAGAACCGCTATGGCTGACCAGATAGCCGATGACGATGGGTGTGGTGATCGCCGCCAGGTTGCCGAAGGTGTTGAACAGCCCGCCGGACAGGCCGAGGATCTGCCGCGGCGAGGTGTCGGCCACCAGCGTCCAGCCCAGCGAGCCGAGACCCTTGCCGAAGAACGCCAGGGCCATCAGCGCCACCACGGCGGCGTCGCTCTCGACGAAAATGCATAGCACCACGGCGCTCGACAGCAGCAGGCCGAGCACCATCGGCAGCTTGCGCGCCAGGGTCAGCGAATGGCCGCGGCGAACCATGCCGTCGGACAACAGCCCGCCCAGCACGCCGCCGACGCAGCCGCAGATGGCCGGCAAGGCGGCGGCGAAACCGGCGCCGAGAATGCTCATGCCGCGCGCCTGCACCAGGTACACGGGGAACCAGGTGAGGAAGAAGTAGGTGATGGCGTTGTTGCAGTACTGACCGAGGTAGATGCCGATCATGGTGCGCTGGCGCAGCAGCAGGCCCAGATAGCGCCACTGCGAACCACCACTTCCGCCGCGCTGCCCTTCCAGATCGATCAGCGCCCCACCCTGCTCCAGGTGGGCCAGCTCGGCCGCTTCGATACGCGGGTGCTGGCGTGGGCCATGCAGTTGTTTGAGCCACACAAACGACAGCGCCAGGCCCAGACAGCCGAGCACGATAAATACCCATTGCCAGCCCATGGCTTGCACCACCGCCCCCATCAGCGGGGCGAACAGCGCGGTGGCGGCGTATTGCGCCGAACTGGAAATGGCCGTCGCGGTGGCGCGCTCGGCCGTGGGAAACCAGGAGGCGATGATCCGCGCATTGCCGGGAAAGCACGGCGCGCTGGCAAAGCCCACCAGCAAGCGCAGCAGGAACATCGAGGTCACCGCCCAGGTGGCCGGCAGCCAGCCGACGAAGCCCTGCAGCAGGGTCAGCGCCGACCAGACGAACAGCGCCAGGGTATACACCGGTTTGGTGCCGAAGCGGTCGAACAGCCAGCCGCCGGGTATCTGCCCGATCACGTAGGCCCAGCCGAAGGCCGAGAAGATGTAGCCGAGCGTCACCGCGTCGATGCTCAGGCCGGCCTGCATCGCCGAACCGGCGACCGACAGGCTGGAGCGATCGGCGAAGGTGATGGTGGTGACCAGAAACAGCATCAGCAGAATGCTGTAGCGCACACGACCCGGTTTGACTGCGTGCATCGAGAAAACTCGCGTGTGGAAAGGCTATTCACCGTTGCGTGTTGCACACCTGCAGGAGCGAACGGACGGCGTTCCGCTGGGCAGCGTTCCGCTTTATTCGCGAAATTCGCGGCATGATCGCGGATAAATCCGCTCCTACAGACGGCAACATTCGCCAGGCCAGCTTCAGACCGTAGGGTGGGCTTTAGCCCACCCTACGGTCTCGGTGGGCTAAAACGGAACGCCGCCCGGCCCACCCTACGGGACGGCGCTGCACTCGGCTCAACGCACCAGGCAGGGCTTCTTGTTATCGAAGCTCCAGCCCGGAATCAGGTACTGCATGGCCACCGCGTCGTCGCGCGCGCCCAGGCCCTTGGCCCGGTACAGCTCGTGCGCCTTGGCCAGCGCGTCCCAGTCCAGCTCGACGCCGAGGCCCGGCGTTTTCGGCACCTGCACCAGACCGCCTTCGATGCGCAGCGGGTTGCGCGTCAGGTACTGGCCGTCCTGCCAGATCCAGTGGGTGTCGATGGCGGTGATCTTGCCCGGCGCGGCGGCGGCGACCTGGGTGAACATGGCCAGGGAGATATCGAAGTGGTTGTTCGAGTGCGAGCCCCAGGTCAGGCCCCAGTCGTGGCACATCTGCGCCACGCGCACCGAGCCGGCCATGGTCCAGAAGTGCGGGTCGGCCAGCGGGATGTCCACCGATTGCAGGGCGATGCAGTGGCCCATCTGCCGCCAGTCGGTGGCGATCATGTTGGTCGCCGTCGGCAGGCCGGTGGCGCGCTTGAACTCGGCCATCACCTCGCGGCCGCTGTAGCCGTTCTCGGCGCCGCAGGGGTCTTCGGCATAGGCCAGTACGCCGTGCAGGTCGCGGCACAGCGCCACCGCCTGCTTGAGCGACCAGCCGCCGTTGGGGTCGAGGGTGATGCGCGCTTCGGGGAAACGCGCGGCCAGGGCGCGAATCGCCTCGACCTCGGCTTCGCCGTGGAGCACGCCGCCCTTGAGCTTGAAATCGTTGAAGCCGTAGCGCGCATGCGCCGCCTCGGCCTGGCGCACGATGGCCTCCGGGGTCAGTGCGGTCTGGTTGCGCACCCGCGCCCAGGCGTCGTCGGCGTCACGCTCGTCGCGGTAGCCGAGGTCGGTCTTGGCCTTGTCGCCGACGAAGAACAGGTAGCCGAGCATCTCCACCGCGTCGCGCTGCTGGCCTTCGCCGAGCAAGGCGGCCACCGGCACACCGAGGTGCTGGCCGAGCAAATCGAGCAGCGCCGACTCCAGCGCGGTGACCGCGTGGATGGCGATGCGCAGATCGAAGGTCTGCAGGCCGCGGCCGCCGACGTCGCGGTCAGCGAAGGCGCGGCGCGCCTGGTTGAGCAGCGCGTTGTAGTTGCCGACCGGCTGGCCGAGCAGCAGCGCACGGGCGTCTTCCAGGGTCTGGCGAATGGCTTCGCCACCCGGGACCTCGCCGACCCCGACGTGGCCGGCGCTGTCCTTGAGAATGAGGATGTTGCGGGTGAAGTACGGGCCGTGGGCGCCGCTCAGGTTGAGCAGCATGCTGTCCTGGCCGGCGACCGGCACCACTTGCAGCTCGGTGATCAGCGGGGTGCCGACGCCGGCAGTATTCTGTGAACTCATGACCGTTACCCTGTTGTTGTTGTGCGGGTTGTAACTTGTTGCGATCGGGCCCCTGTCCCCAGGGAGAGGGGCCTGGCAGCGACGCCGCCACCTCGATCAGCCGATATAGCTGGTCTTCACCGTGGTGTAGAACTCCGCGGCGTAGCGGCCCTGCTCGCGCGGCCCGTAGGACGAGCCTTTGCGGCCGCCGAAGGGGACGTGGTAATCCACCCCGGCAGTGGGCAGATTGACCATCACCATGCCGGCCTGGGCGTGACGCTTGAAGTGGTTGGCGTACTTCAGCGAGGTGGTGGCGATACCGGCGGACAGGCCGAACTCGGTGTCGTTGGCCATGGCCAGCGCCGCCTCGTAATCCGCCACGCGCACCACGTTGGCTACCGGGCCGAAGATTTCCTCGCGGCTGATGCGCATCTCGGCGCTGCTGTTGCTGAACAGCGTCGGCGCCAGGAAGTAGCCCTCGGTGTCGCAGCTCACCAGGCCGCCGCCGGCGATCAGCTCGGCGCCTTCGCCGCGGCCGATCTCGATGTAGCGCAGGTCCTGCTCCAGTTGCGCCTGGGATACCACCGGGCCGATGTCGGTGCCGGTCTTGAGCGCGTGGCCGACCTTGATCGAGGCCATGCGCACGGCCATCGCCTCGACGAAGCGGTCGTGGATGCCGGCGGTGACGATCAGCCGGCTGGAGGCGGTGCACCGCTGGCCGGTGGAATAGAAGGCGCTCTGCACCGCCAGCTCCACGGCCACCTTGAGGTCGGCGTCGTCGAGCACGATCTGCGGGTTCTTGCCGCCCATCTCCAGCTGCACCTTGGCGCCGCGGGCGACGCAGGCGGCGGCGATACCGCGGCCGACGCCGACCGAGCCGGTGAAGCTGAT
>NZ_AVOF01000950.1:0-557 GCF_000465935.2 Pseudomonas sp. EGD-AK9 | reverse complement strand
TGGGCCACCGGCGCCGCGCTGCGCCTGCCGATGGCCGAGGGTTTCTGGAGCGAGGCGGCGATTCTGCTGGCCGGCATCGGCCTGATCCTGCTGCTGACGGTGCAGGCCAGCCTGGCCGAGAAGCGCTCCGCCTGCCTGCTCGGCGGCGGCCTGAGCCTGCTCCTGCTGCTGGCCCTGATGCTCGGCTGGCCGCACCTGGACGCCCTCGACCAGGGCCTGATGACCCTGGTGCAGGAGCAGCGCCAGGCCCATCTGGACGCGACCATGGTGCTGCTCACCCGGCTCGGCGACCTGCGCACCCAGCTGGCCGCCGCCATCCTGCTGTGCGGCCTGCTGCTGCTCGCCCGGCAGTGGCGGCCGGCACTGTTCGCCGGCGCCACCCTGCTGTGCACCGCACTGGCCAACGGCGCGCTGAAGAACGGCTTCGCCCGCGCCCGGCCGGACATCCTCAGCGAACCGCTGACCAGCTTCAGTTTCCCCAGCGGGCACAGCTCGGCGGCCTTCGCCTTCTTCCTGGTGCTCGGCGTGCTGGCCGGCCGCGGCCAGGGCGCGCGGCT
>NZ_AVOF01000949.1:0-558 GCF_000465935.2 Pseudomonas sp. EGD-AK9 | reverse complement strand
ACCTGCCTGTCGAGCGTATCGGCCTGTCCCGCGAGACCGCCTCCGCCCTCACCCGCATGGGCCTGCGCAGCCTGCAGCAGTTGCTCGCCCTGCCGCGTGACGGCCTGGCGCGGCGCTTTCCGGCCGAGCTGCTGCGCCACCTCGACAGCCTGCTCGGCGAACGGGCGCTGGCCCTGGAGTTCTACCGCCCGCCGGATCGCTTCGATGCGCGCATCGAGCTCAACTTCGAGGTCGAGTCGCACCAGGCGCTGCTGTTTCCGCTGCGCCGCCTGACCGCCGATCTGGCCGCCTACCTGGCCGGGCGCGACAGCGGCGTGCAGCGCTTCACCCTGCATCTAGAGCACCGCAATCGCCCGGCCAGCCAGCTGGTGGTGGGCCTGCTCAGCGCCGAGCGCGATCCGGCCATGCTGCTGGAGCTGACCCGCGGCCGCCTGGAGCAGCTGCAACTGCCGGCGCCGGTGCTGGCGCTGCGCCTGGAGGCCCGCGAGTTGCCCGCCTTCGCCCCGCAGCACCGCCAGCTGTTCGACGAGCGACCGCAGCAGTCGCTGCCCTGGGAGC
>NZ_AVOF01000948.1:0-559 GCF_000465935.2 Pseudomonas sp. EGD-AK9 | reverse complement strand
GCCTTCTTGCCGGCCAGCGGCCGCGTCCAGTCGCGCACCTGCTCGGCGCAGGCTCCCAGGCGCAGCACCTGGCCGGAGACGTAGGCGCTCTTCGGCGACAGGAAGAAGCGCAACGCGCCTTCCAGCTGCTGCTCGCCGCCCTTGCCGACGTAGAGCAGCTGCACGTTGCCGCCGCGGCGGATCTCCTTGCCCAGCGAGCGGCTGAAGCCTTCCAGCGAACGCTGCACGCTGGCGGCGACCGGGTCCTTCAGCGATTCCGGCGCGCGCCCCAGCAGCACCACCCGCGGGCACTGGCCCAGGCCCTTGAACGCCGGCTGGAAGAAGTCGCGCAGCTCGATCAGTTGCTCGAAGCGGGTCAGGCCACTGGCGTCGAACAGCAGCGCCTTGAGCTTGGGGCCGTGCTCGGCGGTCCAGCGTGGCAGCTCCAGCTGGCCTTCGCGGGCGGCGAACAGCTGATCGGTGAGCTTGTTGGCGAAGGGCTGCACGGCCTTGAGCAGGTCACCTTCGCCGCCGAGCAGCAGGGCGCCGTCCACCGGGCGCATGCGGCCGGCCAGCCAGC
>NZ_AVOF01000947.1:0-561 GCF_000465935.2 Pseudomonas sp. EGD-AK9 | reverse complement strand
AGCGGGAGCTTCGCTTCAAACCGGAGTGTATCACGTGCACCGAGACCGCATGGAATCAATCCGTATGCATCCCCTGCATCGATGATTTTTTTCCAAATATGCATAGCATCATCACTGCGGCAGTAAATTTCATACCCGTCTTCTCCCGTATAGCCAGTGCGTGAAATAAGTGCTTTGCGGCCGCTGATATCGGCTTCATCAATAAACGCAAACGGCTTTAATGCAGACACATCTGCATCTGTCAGATTTTTTACGACCGCTTCTGCTTTCGGTCCCTGTACAGCCAAGAGCGCGATTTGATCTGACTGATTGTCAATCTGCACATCACCTGCTGCATGTTCTTTCATCCAAGCCAAGTCTTTATCTATATTAGAAGCATTAATGACAAGCAGATAGCGGTTCTCCCCTTTTTGATAGATAAGCAAATCATCGACGGTTCCGCCATCCGGGTAACACATCGCTGTATATTGAGCACGGCCTGGCGTTAACGCGGAAACATCATTTGTCATCAATCTTTGCAAAAAAGACAGACTGTCGTTCCCTGACACTTCGACTTCTCCC
>NZ_AVOF01000946.1:0-552 GCF_000465935.2 Pseudomonas sp. EGD-AK9 | reverse complement strand
ATCACGGGAAATAACCCACGCTTGTCTGATAGTAGCCTCCTCTCCTTGGTTTATTCTGAAAAGAGGCAGTATATCGAACAAATTGATATCTTCTGTGATTTCATTTTCATGAAATGGCGCTGTTTCCTCACGTTTGACCGGCATCGGAAATTGGTCATAACGCTTTGCGAATTCAAAAAACTGTTCTTTAACCGGTGTGTCTTTTGGCATGCCCAGCATCATCGCATGGTTCGGCCAAGAGCCGATGACATTCATCGCAATTCGCGCGTTATGATAGCCGTAAATGTTGTTAAATAAGAGCGCGGGACTTTTATCGCCAAGATTGCTGGCTGCCCGTGCGGCGGCCCCTAAATCCGGTTCCGGCTTTACCTCTTCATTCACTGTAAGCAGCTGTCCTTCTTTTTCAAGGGCAGCGAGAAATTCTCTGAAATCTTGATAAGCCATGATCAAGCTCCTCCTTTTTGTTTTTCAATCCCATTCCAGCGCTTCGCTTCAGGAAGCCGAATGCCGAATTGGTCCAACGTTCTGAATACAATATGGTCAACCATTTCC
>NZ_AVOF01000945.1:0-562 GCF_000465935.2 Pseudomonas sp. EGD-AK9 | reverse complement strand
AAGGCATGTTTACGGTTCCCGGTGACGGCTGCATTTACTTTAGAGAAGTATATCAGCTGCTGTTGAAGCACAGTTATTCCGGATGGATTGTCATTGAAGCTGAACAGGACCCCGATGTTGCAAACCCGCTGGAGTATGCATTGATTGCGAGAAACTATATTGATCAGCAGTTGTTGGATCTGGCTTAATGGGGAATGAACATATGGGCAATACCAATGGAGATTCAGCCTTCAATAAACGGACAATCGCGGCAGCATTGGCCAACTATATTGATGCCGGTTCAATTGTGGCAGGCTCCGCCGGTTTATCATTATGGGTCAGTTACCTTAAGCTATCCGATACACAAATCGGGCTGCTCGGCGCGCTGAGCGCAAATGCGATTTCTGCCGCTGTCGGCGCGCTGCTTGGCGGGTTTCTGGCTGATAAAGTCGGACGGAAGGCTGTTTATACCAATAGTATGCTGGTTTATGCACTAGGGATTTGTTTGGTTTTGTTCGGGGTTAATTTCCCCATGTTGTTAAGCGGTTACATCATTATCGGTTTATCAGTAGGAGCTGACATA
>NZ_AVOF01000944.1:0-563 GCF_000465935.2 Pseudomonas sp. EGD-AK9 | reverse complement strand
ATATCAGCTCACACTATGAAACCCGTACATACCCGCTTTCCGATTTGAAGGCCATTCAGCTTGAATCAACGGCTGATCTCTTAAAGCTCCATCCGCTTCTGACGATGTATTCATCACGTCTAGATTTAACAACAAGCTTTCAGCAAGTCATTAAACTGTCTCTTCCCGGCGAAACACTGTTTTTGACGGTGAAGGAACCGCAAAAATGGAAAACAATTCTCCAGGAGTACACAGATGCAGAAAACGATGTGGACAATGTAATTTCTGTTTTGCCGTTTTATCATAGAAAAAATGTGAAGCGGCTGCTCGGTAAGCTTTATTTTGCCGCCAGCGTAAAAGGGGTATCCGCTTACGCCTTATTGGTGCTCGCGTTATACGCATTACACGCCTCTCCATGGGTCATGGCTGTTGCCGTAATCCTGTATTGGGTATTCAACATGTATATGTCAGACCGTGTGTTGCGGGCGGCGATGGACGCCAAGCCTTGTCATCATCCGCATGTACAGGCAGCGGCCGATAAGATTTTCCGATCGGCCGGCATTTCCCATGTCCGCATATACGAA
>NZ_AVOF01000943.1:0-565 GCF_000465935.2 Pseudomonas sp. EGD-AK9 | reverse complement strand
AAATCTGTTATGAAGCATTCTAACATGATGTAAATAATATTTATATATGAGCATGTGTTCATATATAAATATATCTGCTCTTTACTGAAATGTCAAAATATTTTTATAGAAATCCACAATACCTCCTTAATTATTCTCTTATAAACATAAAAAAGCGGAGCAAACCCATGGTTTGCTCCGCTAACCTAGTTTCTCTATCCTTTTCTTCAATCAAGCATTTGAGGGTAGTATTCAACTACAATTTACCTGTTAAAAATTGGGCCTCCCCAAGTCCAAAACTCCAGTCAGCATTATCATTTTCAACAATAGATACAATTAAATCAGTTGATGCGATACCACACTCAGATTCCAGTCTTTCGGCTAACAGCCTGTAAAATTTTTGTTTCTTCTCTTCCGGTCGGGATTTACTTGTAACTGAAAGTGAACTTAAGCCGGCAAATTTAGAAAATTTCGTGCAGAATGAAGGAACTCTTGATCAATTACCGGATGTTCTTCCTACCTTACGAAGAGGCGAAGCAAGAGGAAGGATGATTGTAAATTTGGTTGAACACATTTAATAAGCAAT
>NZ_AVOF01000942.1:0-564 GCF_000465935.2 Pseudomonas sp. EGD-AK9 | reverse complement strand
GCATCATCTTGCAGGTTCTTTTTTTATCTTTATATCACCTAAATAAAGAGATTAAAAGTGATAAAATACCATTTTTACTACGAGACCAAACCCTGCAGCCTCTAACGTATAATATCCCAGAAAACTTCAAAGGAGTAAAATGATACATGGAAAAACCAGCAGGATTTTGGATTCGGGCAGCCGCCTCTATTATTGATGTATTTATTATAGCTATATTCTCTTTCATTATGATTTTCATTAACACCTTCATTGTGTTGCCACTCATTGATGCGGCAGGTACACACATGTCAGAAGCCCAATATGAGTTTTTCATGTTGATCATTGGCACAATCCCTGTTTTGGCCATCATATTTATTTTCGCTATTCTTTACTATAGCTTGCTGACTTCTTCAAACATGCAAGCAGCATTTGGAAAAAAACTCATGGGCATCATCGTTGTCAATCAGCATGGTGAGCGTATTTCTTTTTGGCACAGCTTCGGCCGTTTCTTCGCTTACACATTATCTAAGATCTTATATATCGGTTTTATCATGGCGGCCTTTCCCTCTAAACTGGCATTACATG
>NZ_AVOF01000941.1:0-565 GCF_000465935.2 Pseudomonas sp. EGD-AK9 | reverse complement strand
AATGGTGACCATTTATTTCTGACGATTCATCACTTAGTTGTTGATGCGGTTTCCTGGCGCATTTTGTTCGAGGATTTTTCAGCTGCTTACAAACAGGCAGTCTCAGGAGAATCTATTAAACTGCCGCAAAAAACAGATTCATATTTAACGTATTCACAAAGAATAGCTGACTACTCTAAAAGCCGCCAGGTGCAGCGCGAAGCAGCGTATTGGGATGAGTGCGAGAACCGTCACATCCAGCCTATTCCAAAAGACAATGACGCAGTATCTAACACATTCAAAGATACAGAAGTGATTGATTTTGAGCTATCTCGCCATCACACAGAATTACTATTAACGGCTGCACATAAAGCTTACAGCACGGAGATGAATGATATCCTTCTGACAGCTTTAGGTCTTGCTTTGCAGAAATGGACGGGAAATAACCAATTTAAAATCAGCATGGAGGGCCATGGAAGGGAATCATATCTTGAGGACATCGATATTAGCAGAACTGTTGGCTGGTTCACCTCCATTTATCCTGTGTGGCTTGATATGAGAGATTCCGATCATAAGGACAAAGAAG
>NZ_AVOF01000940.1:0-13861 GCF_000465935.2 Pseudomonas sp. EGD-AK9 | reverse complement strand
CGATGCCGCGGCCGCCTATGTCTGGCTGAGCCTGGCCCGGGACAACGGCGAGCCGCGCGCCGCAGCCAGGCTGCAGCAGCTGCGCGCGCAGCTCGACGATGCGCAGATCGCCCAGGCTCAGCAGCGGGTACGCCGGACCCTGGAGCAACAGCGCTGATGGCTACCCGCCCCCGGCTACCCGGCATGCCGTCGAGGTCCTCGAAGCAGCTGCTGATGCTGCTGGTTCTGCTGCTCGTGGCGCTGTTCATCGCGGCGATGTGGGTGATGTCCTCGCTCAACCTGGACTTCTCCCAACGCGCCATGGCCGAACTGCGTCGCGGCCAGATCGAGGACAGTTTCTACGCCAACCTGGGACGCATCAACGGCCACCATAGGCGCATGGAGCAGCACACCGAAGCGCTCGCCCGCCTCGGCGAGCTGCTGCAGCGCAACGCGCTGGGCCACGAACTGGCGGCGCAGCTGGAGCAGAAGCTGCGCGATTTTCCCGATGCCTTCGGCGTCGGCCTGTGGTTCGAGCCGGGGAGTTTTCCGGCCCTGGGCGAAGCCCCCGGAATCTATGCCCACTGGGGCGCCGACCGGCGCATCGAGGTAAGCCGCCAGACCGGCGACCCGCGCCAGCAGGACTGGTATCGCAGCCTGCTGCACAGCGAGCAGGATCGTAGCCAGACCCTGACCGAGCCGCTGCTGTGGAGCGCCGCCTACTACAACCCGCTGCCGGATGCCGCGGTGATCACCCTGGCCACGCCGCTGCACGACCGTCGCGGGCGCATCATCGGCCTGGCCAGCAGCGACTGGCGCAGCGAGGACGTGGTACGCCTGATCAGCGATATCAAGCTCACCCCCAACACCTTCTCCTTCCTGCTCGACCGCGACAACCGCAAGCTGAGCAGCCTCAACGAACAGGAGGACATCCCGGCCGCACAGCGCATCATGGACGCCATCCTCGCCGAACAGCTGGTCCGCGCCGCGACCGAACCCGTCACGACGCCGGGCGAACGTGCGCCGCTGCACAGCCGCGAGTTGCAGATCGACGGCGCGCGCTATGCCCTGCTGTTCGCCATGACCCGCGCCGACATGCTGTTCGGCCTCGGCGTGCCGCAGAACGAGATCGACGCGGTGCTGGCGCCGATGCGCCAGAGCAACTACCGCATCCTCGCCGTCACCGGACTGGTGCTGCTGGTGCTCGGCGCCCTGCTGCTGCGCCTGATCGCCAGTGCCATGCGCCAGCTGGAGGCCTCCTACACCGATCCGCTGACCCAACTGCCGAACCGCGCCCGTCTGCTGCTCGACCTCGGGCGCACGCCGCGGCCGAGCCTGATCCTGCTCAACCTGGATGCCTTCAAGGAGATCAACGGCTTCTACGGTCACGCCTGCGGCGACCAGATTCTCCGCCATCTCGGCGCGCAGCTGGACCAGCACCTGCGCCTGGCCCCTGGCGAGGCACGCCTGTACCGCCTGACCGCCGACGAGTTCGCCGTGCTGCTGCCGCGCCAAAGCGGCGAACAGCTGGAGGCGCGCATGAGCGAGCTGAGCGCCTTTATCCAGCGCCAGCGCCTGGACTGGCAGGGCCAGGAGATCGGTTTCAACGCCACCCTCAGCGCCGCCAGTCTCAGCGCTGGCGAGGCGCGCCAGGGCCGCGACAACCTGCTCGCCTCGGCCGCCATTGCCCTCAAACTGGCGCGCCTGCAGCAGAAGAACCACCTGCTCTACGATCCGGCGCTGAAGATTCGCGAGGAATACGAACAGAACCTGCTGTGGGCCAACAAGGTCAAGGCGGCGCTGCAGGACGACCGGCTGCTGCCCTACTTCCAGCCGATCCGCGACAACCACAGCGGCAGCATCGGCAAGTTCGAGTGCCTGGTGCGCATGCGCGACGACGACGGCCAGGTGATCAACCCCGGTCGTTTCCTCGGTGTGGCGAAGAAGATCCGCCTGCATCGGCAGATCACCTGGGTGATGCTGGAAAAATGTCTGGAACGCTTTCGCGAGCTGCCCTACGAGTTTTCCATCAACCTGTCCTATGAAGACCTGACCGATCCGCAGCTGAGCCAGGCGATCAAGCTCAAGCTGCAGCAGAGCGGCATCGCCCCGCGGGTGATCTTCGAAATCCTGGAGTCCGAGGGCATCGACAACTACAGCCAGGTGCACGCTTTCATCGAGGAGGTCAAGGCACTCGGCTGTCGCATCGCCATCGACGACTTCGGCAGCGGCTACTCCAACTTCGAGCACCTGCTGCGGCTCAACGTCGATCTGATCAAGATCGACGGCAGCCTGATCCGCCAGCTCGACAGCGACCCCAACGCCTACGCCGTGGCTCAGGGCATCGTGCAGTTCGCCCGTAGCCTGAAGATGCAGACGGTGGCCGAGTTCGTCCACTCGGCGGCAGTGCAGGAGAAGGTGCTGGCCCTGGGCATCGACTATTCCCAAGGCCAGCATATCGGCATGCCGCAGGCCGAACCGGTGGCTCTGTCGGCGCCACAGGGCTGACCCCTACTCGACTACCTGCAACTCGGTGACGATATAGCGGTTGCCCTCCTGGCGCGCCTGGAAGCGCACCTGGTCGCCGGCCTCGACGCCGTCAAGCAGACTGGCCGGCTGCACCTCGAAAACCATGGTCATCGGCGGCATGCCGATGCTGGCGATGGGGCCGTGGCGCAGGGTGATCTTCTGCGTGGCAGCGTCCACCTTGCGCACCTCGCCCTGGCTCAGCGGCGCGGGGTCGGCGGCCTGCAGCGGCAGGCTGAACAGGGCGGCCAGGGCCGCGATCATCAGTTGCTTCTTCATGCGTGTTTCCTCTCTTGGGTCAGTCGGCCAGCACCTGGATGGTGCCAACCATGCCGGCCTGGTAATGGCCGGCGATCAGGCAGGCGAAATCGAATTCACCGGCGCGGTTGAAGGTCCAGATCATCTCGCCGCTCTGCCCCGGCGCGATATGGGCCATATAGGGCTCGTCGTGCTGCATGCCAGGAAACCTGGCCATCAGCGCGGCGTGCTCGTCCAGTTCGGCGCGGGTGCCAATGACGAATTCATGGAGCATCTGCCCGTCGTTGCGGTGGACGAAACGGATGGTCTCGCCCTGCCTGACCTGCAGATGGTCCGGGGTGAAGCGCATGTGGTCGGTCATGCGGATCTCGATGGTGCGGTCGACCTGCGCCGTATCGCCGGCGATGCCCCAGGGTTTCTGCTCCTTGATCGTCGCGGCGGCCTGATGGCCCTTGTGCGCCTCGCTGTGGGCCAGCGCCGCCGGGCTGCCCAGCAATCCGCCCAGGGTCAGTACCAGTAGCTGTAGTGATTTCATCGATCCATTTCCTCAAATTGCGTTATGGCCGGGCCGCACATGCCAACCCGATACCCGTCAATGCCCGGCATGCCCGCCCGGCTTGCGCACCTGCACTTCCACCGGCGTCTCGAGCGGCTGCTTGAGCGGCATCGACTGGCCACCGCCGTCGTGCGAGCGGCTCGGGCTGGCCAGTACGCCCTTCCACTCATGGGCCACAGTTCCGGCCGGATGCCTGAACCAGCCGGGGTCGCGGTAGTCGCCGGCGGCCTGCTCCTTGCGCACCTTGAGCATGGTGAACATGCCGCCCATCTCCACCGAGCCGAACGGACCGTCGCCGGTCATCATTGGTACGGTGTTGTCGGGTAGCGGCATCTGCATTTCCGCCATGTCGGCCATGCCGCGCTCGCCCATCACCATGTAGTCCGGAACCAGCTTGGCGATCTTGCGGGTCATGTCGCGGTGATCGACGCCGACCAGGGTCGGCACGTCGTGGCCCATGGCGTTCATGGTGTGGTGGCTCTTGTGGCAGTGCAGTGCCCAGTCGCCCTCCTCGTCGGCGATGAACTCGAGCTGGCGCATCTGCCCCACCGCCACGTCGGCGGTCACCTCCGGCCAGCGCGAGCCGACCGGGGTCGGCCCGCCGTCGGTGCCGGTGACCTCGAACTCGTGACCGTGCAGGTGGATCGGGTGGTTGGTCATGGTCAGGTTGCCGACGCGCAGGCGCACGCGCTCGCCCTGGCGCGCCACCAGCGGGTCGATACCGGGGAACACGCGGCTGTTGAAGGTCCAGAGGTTGAAGTCGAGCATCTGCATGATCTTCGGCGTGTAGGCGCCCGGCTCGATGTCGTAGGCGCTGAGCAGGAAGCAGTAGTCGCGGTCCACCTCGCTGATCAGCGGATGATGCTCCTTGGGGTGGGTGACCCAGAAGCCCATCATGCCCATGGCCATCTGCACCATCTCGTCGGCGTGCGGGTGGTACATGAAGGTGCCGGGGCGACGGGCGACGAACTCGTAGACGAAGGTCTTGCCCACCGGGATCGCCGGCTGGGTCAGGCCCGCCACACCGTCCATGCCGTTGGGCAGGCGCTGGCCGTGCCAGTGGATGCTGGTGTGCTCGGGCAGCTTGTTGGTGACGAAGATGCGCACCCGGTCGCCCTCCACCACCTCGATGGTCGGCCCCGGCGACTGGCCGTTGTAGCCCCACAGGTGGGCCTTGTAGCCGGGCGCCAGCTCGCGTACCACCGGCTCGGCGACCAGGTGGAACTCCTTGACGCCGTTGTTCATCCGCCACGGCAGGGTCCAGCCGTTGAGGGTGACCACCGGGTTGTAGGGCCGCCCGCTGCCCGGCTGCAGCGGCGGTTGGGTGTCGGCGCTGGCCTGCAGCACCGGCTCGGGCAGGGCCGCCATGGCCACCCGGCTGACCGCCGAAGTGGCCACCGCAGCGCCGATGGCGCCGGCCCCGAGAAAGAAATCGCGTCGTGAAACCATCTGGGAATTTCCTTGTTCAGTGGCCGGCGGCGGCCGGCTCGGCAGCAGCGGCAGGCGCCGCGCCGAGCGAGGGATTGGGCGCGCCCAACAGGGCCATGTCGAGGTCGGCGCGAGCCAGCCAGAAGTCGCGTTGCGCCTGCAGGTAGCCGTCCACCGCCTGCACCTGGCGGCGCGCATCGGCGAGCAGGTCGAAGGTGCTGATGAACATGCCGTTGTAACGCAGCAGGTTTTCCTCGGCGATGCGCTGGCGCAGCGGCAGCACCTCGGCGCGGTAGTGCTGCGCCAGCTCGAAGGCATTGCGGTAGGCGTGGTAGGCCTCGCGCACCTGCGAGCGGGCGTTGATCGCCGTCTCGGCGGCGCGGTTGAGCGCCTGGCGATATTGCGCCTCGGCCCGCGCCACCTTGGCACCGCTCCAGTCGAACAGCGGCAGTTCGACGCTGATCTCGTAGCCGCGCTGGGTCGGCTCCTCGTTGGAACGGTTGTTGACCACGCCCAGTTCCAGCACGTTGATGAAACGCGTGGTGCGGGTCAGACCGAGGTTCTGCGCCAGGCGCTCGGCATCCAGGCGCACGGCCTGGATGTCCTGGCGCTGGCTCATGGCCAGGCGCTCCACGTCCGGCAGCTGGTCGGCGCTGTTCGGCAGCGCCGGCAGGCGTTCGGGCAGGCGGTAGTCGAGCTGCTCGCCCCACAGGCCGAGCAGGCGAGTCAGCTGCTCGCGGCTGCGCACCCGCGCCTGTTCGGCCTGGATCAGGCCGATGCCGGCCTCGGCGTAGAAGTTCTGCTGCTCGGCCTGCTGCAGCTTGCTGAAGTTGCCCACCGCGGCCAGGCGCCGGGCCAGCTCGGCGCCGGCTTCGGCGGCGTCCAGCACCTGCCGCGCGTAGACCAGGCTCTCCTCGGCGGCGACCGCCTGGTACCAGGCCTTGCGCGTCTCGCTGGCCAGGTCGAACACCGCCAGGCTGGTCTGCCGCTGCAGCTGCTCGAAGCGCCGCCCTTCCAGGCGCGAGGTCAGCGGCAGGGCGATCAGGCGCGCCAGGTTCAGGTGCAGGCCGCGCTCGTATTCGACCTCGCTGCCCTTCTCCAGACGGCCGTAGGAGAAGCCGGGATTGGGCAGGCGCCCGGCCTGCACGCGCTCGGCCTCGCCGATGCCCAGCTCGTCGAAGGACGCCTGCAGGCCGCGATTGTTGAGCAGCGCCAGCTGCATCGCGGCGTCCAGGCTCAGGGGTTCGGCCAGCAGCTCGGCGACGCGCGCCTCGATCTGCCCGCGCCCGACCTCGTCGCGCGCCCACAGCAGCTGCTTGTCCAGCTGGCGCTCGGCGTTTTGCTGCACCGGGTCGAAGCCGCCGTCCTGGCTGAAGCCGGCGCAACCGGCCAACAGCAGCGCGGCGCAGAGCAGCACGGCGGATTTAATGGTGGTCATGGCCACCTCCCTCGGCGGGCTCGGCACCCTGCTCGGCCGGCTGCTCCCAGCCCTCCATGCTGTAGGTGCGCCAGCCGCCGATACGGCCGACCAGGTCGTTGGCCGCGCGCCAGTCCTGCAACGGCTCGTCGGCCTGGGCGCGGTAGTGCTGCAAGGGTGAACGGTAATCCTGCGCCGGCACGGCGGCGTTGGCGTCCAGCGGGTCGGGCTGGGCCGCCATCAGGATGCCAGGCAGCGCCAGGGCGGCGATGCCCAGCAGCCATCCGGCAAGGGAATGCAAAGTCATGATGTGTTCTCGCGTACGGCGGCCAGGCGGCCGCGTGAGCTACAGGCGCCGCAGGACGGCGCTACCTAAGGGGCTCAGGCGAGAGAAAGACGCGGGGGGCGTTCGGGCGTGTCGGCCACGCCGACGATAAGGCGGTCGGGCCAGGCTGTAGCCGGCTCGACGGCTTGCAGGGCAGAGTCGTTCAGAAACGGCTGGCTGGGCGCGGCGACGCCGACGCAGAAGGCGCACAGGGTACAGAGGCTGCCATCGCCGGGAGCCTCGCTGCTGGCAGCAGGCGCGCCATCCTGATGCGCGTCATGTGCGCTATCGGCCGTCATCTCGTGGTGCTCGCCATGCTCGCTGCCGCTCATCTGCAGGGCGCCGCTGCGATGCACCTGCTCGCACAACTGCATGCCGAGCGCCGCCATGGCCTGTGCCGGCAGGGCCAGCATCAGTATCCAGATCAGGGCGGTACGCAGGGTTTTGCGCATGGGGGTCGCGAGGCCAGAGTCAGAGGGCGATGGGGCGGATTATCCGCGCGCTGGCCGCTTTGTCCAGCACTACAAGCTCAGATGCCCGGCATACAGGCCGTAGCCGGCCAGCGCGGCGGTCAGCAATACGGCGGCGAAGATCGGCCATTCGAAGCGGGTGAACAGCATCTGCCCCTGCTCGCCCTTGGCCTTGAGAAACAGCAGCGCCCCCGGCGCATAGAGCAGCGCCGACAGCAGCAGGTACTTGACCCCGCCGGCATACAGCAGCCAGATCGCGTAGCACACCGCCAGCAGGCCGATGGCCAGATCCTTGCGGCGTAGCCCGGCCTGGTCTTCGTAGGTTTCGCCGCGCAGCGCCAGCAGCAGCGCATAGACCGCCGACCACAGGTAGGGCACCAGGATCATCGACGAGGCCAGGTAGATCAGCGACAGGTAGGTGCCCTGGGAAAACAGGGTGATCAGCAGAAACAGCTGGATCATGCCGTTGGTCAGCCACAGCGCGTTGACCGGCACCTGGTTGGCATTCTCCCGGCGCAGGAAGGCCGGCATGGTGCCGTCCTTGGCGGAGACGAAGAGGATTTCGGCGCACAGCAGCGCCCAGGACAGCAGCGCACCGAGCAGCGACACCGCCAGGCCGATGCTGATCAGCACCGCGCCCCAGCGCCCCACCACATGCTCCAGCACCCCGGCCATGGACGGGTTCTGCAACGCAGCCAGCTCGGGCTGGCTCATCACCCCCAGCGACAGCAGGTTGACCAGCATCAGCAGCGCCAGCACGCCGAGAAAGCCGATCACCGTGGCCTTGCCCACATCGCGGCGGCGCTCGGCACGCGACGAGTACACGCTCGCCCCTTCGATGCCGATGAACACGAACACGGTGACCAGCATCATGTTGCGCACCTGCTCCAGCACACCGCCGAACTGCGGGTTGCTGCGGCCCCAGATGTCGCGGGTGAAGATGTCGCGGTCGAAGGCCAGGCCGACGATGACGATGAACAGCAGGATCGGTACCAGCTTGGCCACGGTGGTGATCAGGTTGATCAGCGCCGCCTCCTTGATGCCGCGCAGCACCAGGGCGTGTACGCACCACAGCAACACCGAGGCGCAGGCGATGGCCAGCGGCGTGTTGCCCTGGCCGAAGGCCGGGAAGAAGTAACCCAGGGTCGAGAACAGCAGGACGAAGTAGCCGACATTGCCCAGCCAGGCACTGATCCAGTAACCCCAGGCCGAGGAAAAACCCATGTAGTCGCCGAGGCCCGCCTTGGCGTAGACGTACACCCCGCCATCGAGCTGCGGCTTGCGGTTGGCCAGGCCCTGGAACACGAAGGCCAGCGCCAGCATGCCCACCGCGGTGATGCCCCAGCCGATCAGTACCGCGCCGACATCGGCCCGCGCGGCGATGTTCTGCGGCAGCGAGAAGATCCCGCCACCGACCATCGAGCCCACCACCAGCGCGGTCAGCGACCCCAGACCCAGCTTGCGACTTTCCCCTGTCATGCCCACCTCGTCCGGACGCCAGCGACTCCGCTCTCACTCTAGCAGCCCGGCAGCAGCCTGATGCCAAAACGGCAGGCCGGTACAAGCCGGCTCGACCGCAAGGGCAGAAGATGCCCGACGCAGTAGCGCTACAGCTCCTTCAACCATCATGAGGTCAATCGCCATGCAGCCCTCCCCCAACCTGGGCGCCGGCAGTCCCGGCGTCGAACGCAACACCCAATCCTTTCTCGAAGCCCTGGCCGCCGGTGGTGGCACGCCCCTGGAACGGCTATCGCCTGCGGAGGCCCGCGCCGTGCTGGTAGGCGCGCAAGCCTCGGTCGAGGTCGATCTATCGGCCGTGGAAACCCGCGAACACAGCATCGAGGCCGCCGGCCAGATGCTGAAGCTGGTGGTGGTGCGCCCGGCAGGCAGCCAGGGCAACCTGCCGGGCTTCATGTTCTTCCACGGTGGCGGCTGGGTGCTGGGCGACTACCCGACCCACGCACGGCTGATCCGCGACCTGGTGGTGCATTCCGGCGCCGCGGCAGTCTACGTCGACTACACCCCCTCGCCCGAAGCGAAATACCCGACTGCGATCAACCAGGCCTTTGCTGCGACCCAATGGGTGGCCGCCAATGGCAGCCAGATCGGTGTCGATGCCTCGCGCCTGGCCGTGGCCGGCAACAGTGTCGGCGGCAATATGGCGGCGGTGGTCGCCATCAAGGCGAAAGAGGCCGGCACACCGAAGCTGCGTTTTCAGCTGCTGCTGTGGCCGGTGACCGACGCCAGCTTCAACAACGCCTCCTACAACCAATTCGCCGAGGGGCATTTCCTCACCCGCGGGATGATGGAGTGGTTCTGGGACAACTACACCACCGACCCCAAGCAGCGCAACGAGATCCACGCCTCGCCGCTGCGCGCCAGCCTGGAACAGCTGCAAGGCCTGCCACCGGCCATGGTGCAGAGCGCCGAGATGGACGTGCTGCGCGACGAAGGCGAAGCCTACGCCCGCCGCCTGGGCGCGGCCGGCGTCGCGGTCAGCGCCGTGCGTTACAACGGCATGATCCACGACTACGGCCTGCTCAACGTGATCGCCGAGGTGCCTGCGGTGCGCACTGCCATGCAGCAGGCCGGCGCGGCGTTGCGCGAACACCTGGCCTGAGCGCCACAGCCCGATACCAGAACCGCAGTTACATCCAATCCAGGCGGCGACCGCTCTGCAATAGTCCTTTCGTCTACCCGACGGTAACGACCGACGGGATGCGTGCATCGTCCACCGCCTCACCGACAGGTAACCGCTATGAGCAATCCAAAAACCGAAGTCCTGACCCCGCACAACAGCCAGCTGATCTTCATCGACCAGCAGCCGCAAATGGCCTTCGGCGTGCAGAGCATCGATCGGCAAACCCTGAAGAACAACACCGTGGGCCTGGCCAAGGCGGCCAAGATCTTCAACGTGCCGACCATCATCACCACGGTCGAGACCGAGAGCTTCTCCGGTCACACCTACCCCGAACTGCTCGCCGTGTTCCCCGACGCGCCGCTGCTCGAGCGCACCTCGATGAACTCCTGGGACGACCAGAAGGTTCGCGACGCGCTGAAGAAGAACGGCCGCAACAAGGTCATCGTTTCCGGCCTGTGGACCGAGGTGTGCAACACCACCTTCGCCCTCTCCGCCATGCATGACGCCGGCTACGAGATCTACATGGTCGCCGACGCCTCCGGTGGCACCTCGCAAGCCGCCCACGACTACTCCATGCAGCGCATGATCCAGGCCGGCGTGGTGCCGGTGACCTGGCAGCAGGTACTGCTGGAGTGGCAGCGCGACTGGAAGAACCGCGACACCTACGACGCCGTCATGGCCCTGGTCAAGGAACACTCCGGTGCCTACGGCATGGGCGTGGACTACGCCTACACCATGGTGCACAAGGCGCCTGAGCGTGTGCAGCACGGTCCGACCCTGGCCCCGGTGGCAGCCCCCATCTGAGCCGATGACGGCCGAGCCGGTGACGCGCCCCGCCGCACGTCACCGGCTCGGCAAGACCCAGGCCACGCGCAGAGTCTCCAGCATGAGCGAGACGCAACAGGAAACCGTCACCCTGGTGGTGCGCCACCAGGTGCGCCCCGACCATGTGCCGCGTTACGAGGCCTGGCTACGGCGCATCATCGCCACCGCCAGCCAATGCCCCGGCCACCTCGGCGTGGACGTGGTGCGCAGCCGTCAGGCCAGCCTGGCGCAATTCACCTGCGTGCTGCGCTTCGCCGGCCTGCAGCAGTTGCAGAACTGGATCGACTCGGAGCAAAGGCGCCAGTTGATCGCCGAGGTCGAGCCGCTGCTGCGCGCCGGCGACCAGCTGGAGATCGCCCAGGGCAAGGAGTTCTGGTTCATGCCGGAAAGCGCGCAGACGCCGCCGCCCCGCTGGAAACAGGTCTGCGTCACCTTCCTGGTGATCCTGCCGCTGAGCCTCCTGGTGCCGCTGCTCTGGCAACCCCTGTTTCAGCTCGCTCCCTGGCTCGGCGGCTACCTGCCGAGCAACATCGTGATCACCCTGAGCATCGTCCTGCTCGTGGTGTACCTGTTCATGCCCATGGCCACGCGGCTGTTCGCCGCCTGGCTGAGCCCCAGCACCGACGAGGATCGACCATGAGCCAGGATCCCTCCGACCCGAAACGTCGCCATTTTCTCGCCACCAGCAGCGTGCTCGGCGCCGCCGGGGCACTGTGGTCCACCCTGCCCTTCGCCGCCTTGTCCGGCGACTCATCCGCCAGTTCACCAGGAGGCAACATGAGTGCCGACCTCATTCTGTACAACGGCCGCCTGCACACGGTCGACCGCGAAAAACCCCAGGCCAGCGCCGTGGCCATCAAGGACGGACGCTTCGTCGCCGTCGGCAGCGATGCCGAAGCCATGGCCCTGCGCGGCGATGCCACGCGCGTCATCGACCTGCAAAAGCGCACGGTGATTCCCGGCCTCAACGACTCGCACCTGCACCTGATCCGCGGCGGCCTCAACTACAACCTGGAGCTGCGCTGGGAAGGCGTGCCGTCGCTGGCCGATGCCCTGCGCATGCTCAAGGAGCAGGCCGACCGCACGCCGACGCCGCAGTGGGTGCGCGTGGTCGGCGGCTGGACCGAGTTCCAGTTCGCCGAGAAACGCCTGCCGACCCTGGATGAGCTGAACAAGGCGGCGCCCGACACCCCGGTGTTCGTCCTCCACCTCTACGACCGCGCCCTGCTCAACCGCGCCGCGCTGCGCGCCGTGGGCTACGACAAGAACACGCCGAACCCGCCCGGCGGCGAGATCCAGCGCGATGCCAGCGGCCAGCCCACCGGCATGCTGATCGCCCGGCCCAATGCGCTGATCCTCTACGCCACCCTGGCCAAGGGGCCGAAGCTGCCGCTGGAGTATCAGGTCAACTCCACCCGCCAGTTCATGCGCGAGCTCAACCGCCTGGGCGTGACCAGCGCCATCGACGCCGGTGGCGGCTACCAGAACTACCCGGACGACTACCAGGTGATCCAGGAGCTGGCCGACAAGGATCAGCTCACCGTGCGCATCGCCTACAACCTGTTCACCCAGAAGCCCAAGGAAGAGCTGACCGATTTCAAGAACTGGACCAGCAGCGTGAAGCTGCACCAGGGCGATGATTTCCTGCGCCACAACGGCGCCGGCGAGATGCTGGTGTTCTCCGCTGCCGACTTCGAGGATTTTGTCGAGCCGCGCCCGGATCTGGCGCCGAGCATGGAAGCCGATCTGGAGCCGGTGGTGCGTCATCTGGTCGAGCAACGCTGGCCGTTCCGCCTGCACGCCACCTACGACGAATCCATCTCGCGCATGCTCGACGTGTTCGAGAAGGTCGACCGCGACATGCCGTTCAACGGCCTGCCCTGGCTGTTCGACCACGCCGAGACCATCAGCCCGCGCAATATCGAGCGGGTACGCGCGCTTGGTGGCGGCATCGCCATCCAGCACCGCATGGCCTTCCAGGGTGAGTACTTCATCGACCGCTACGGCGCCAAGGCCGCCGAAGCTACCCCGCCGATCCAGCGCATGCTGGCCGAAGGCGTGCCGGTCGGCGGCGGTACCGACGCCACCCGCGTGGCCAGCTACAACCCCTGGACGGCGCTGTACTGGCTGGTCAGCGGCAAAACCGTTGGCGGCACTACGCTCACGCCACAGGGTCTGTCGCGCGCCACCGCGCTGCAGCTGTTCACCCACGGCAGCGCCTGGTTCTCCAGCGAACAGGGCAAGAAGGGTCAGATCAAGGTGGGGCAGCTGGCCGATCTGGTGGCCTTGAGCGCGGACTTCTTCAGCATCGAGGAAGAGCAGATCAAGTGGCTGGAGTCGGTGCTGACCATCGTCGGCGGCAAGGTTGTGCATGGCACCGGCGAGTTCGACAAGCTCGCCCCGCCAACGCTGCCGGTACTGCCGGACTGGTCGCCGGTGGCCAAGGTGCCCGGGCACTGGAAGCCGGTCGCGGCGCCGCTGTCGGCCAGCATCCACCAGTGCGTCGGCGCCTGCGCCGTGCATCAGCACCAGCATGACCGCGCGCGCCGCAGCAGTGTGCCGGTGAGCGATCACCAGGGCTTCTGGGGCGCCTTCGGCTGCTCCTGCTTTGCCTTCTGACATGGCCAGCGAAAAACCTTCGCCCTGGGGCGCACTCAAGCACAGCACCTTCCGCTGGCTGTGGCTGGCCAGCATCGCCTCGAACATCGGTACCTGGATGCACGAGGTGGGTGCCGGCTGGCTGATGACCAGCCTGTCGGCCAACCCCATGCACGTGGCGCTGGTACAGGTCGCCGGCTCGGCGCCGATGTTCCTCCTGGCGCTGCCGGCCGGCGCCATGGCCGATATCGTCGACAAGCGCCGCTATCTGCTCGGCGTGCAGCTGTGGATGGCGGCGGTGGCGACGCTGCTGGCCGTACTGACCCTGCTCGGCCTGACCACGGTCTGGCTGCTGCTGGGCATGACCCTGGCCATGGGCGTCGGTACCGCGCTGATGATGCCGGCCTGGTCGGCGCTCACGCCGGAACTGGTGAGCAAGCGCGACCTGCCCTCGGCCATCGCCCTGTCCAGCCTCGGCATCAATGTCGCCCGTGCGCTCGGCCCGGCCATCGCCGGGGTGCTGGTCAGCTTGAGCGGCCCCTGGGCGACCTTCGCCCTCAACGCCCTGTCGTTCTTCGCGGTGATGGCGGTGCTGCTGACCTGGAAGCGCGAGCGCCAGGTCGCCAGCTTCCCGGCCGAACGCCTGCTGGGTGCCATGCGTGCCGGCTGGCGCTACAGCCGCGCCTCGAAACCGCTGCAGGCGGTACTGGTACGCGCCGCGGCCTTCTTCGTCGGCGCCAGCGCCGGCATGTCGCTGCTGCCGCTGATCGTGCGCGGCGAGCTGCAGGGCAGCGCCAGCGACTTCGGCCTGATGCTCGGCAGCGTCGGCGTCGGCGCC
>NZ_AVOF01000939.1:0-566 GCF_000465935.2 Pseudomonas sp. EGD-AK9 | reverse complement strand
GGGTATTCCTGCAGCTGCTTTTCGATTTCTTCAAGCTCAATCCGGTGTCCGCGTATTTTGACCTGGTCGTCAATACGGCCGGCGTATTCAATCGTTCCATCCGGCAGCCAGCGCGCTAAATCCCCTGTGCGGTAAAGCGTCTCTCCCGGCTTGAACGGGTTCTTGATAAACTTTTCCTTCGTGAGGTCAGCACGATTTACATACCCTTTTGACACGCCCATTCCGCTGATGCACAGTTCACCGATCGCCCCGAATGGCTGGAGCTGGCTTTGCTCGTTCAGAATATAAACACTGGCATTGCTGATCGGCTTTCCAATCGGCAATGAGGAGATGGAATCCGGTATATCATGCACGACGTGAGCTGTCGCAAACACTGTTCCCTCAGTCGGCCCGTAGCAGTTAATCAGCTTGCCCGGCCCCATGACCCGCAGCGCTTTTCTGACATGAGGCACTGACGCGCGCTCTCCGCCGAATAATATACAGCGAAGCCCCTTCATCCAATCCTCTCCCGCATCTGTGAGAAGATTAAATAGTGCGGTTGTCGCAAACATGACATTGACATTCTC
>NZ_AVOF01000938.1:0-566 GCF_000465935.2 Pseudomonas sp. EGD-AK9 | reverse complement strand
GTTCGCAAGGCCACGCACATGCCCTGAACCTTAAAGAAAGCGGAGTAGACGTTATCGTCGGTGTTAGACCAGGAAAATCTTTCACTCAAGCCCAAGAAGACGGACATAAAGTATTTTCAGTAAAAGAAGCGGCAGCCCAAGCGGAAATCATCATGGTTCTGCTTCCGGATGAACAGCAGCAAAAAGTATACGAAGCTGAAATCAAAGATGAATTGACAGCAGGAAAATCATTAGTATTCGCTCATGGATTTAACGTGCATTTCCATCAAATTGTTCCTCCGGCGGATGTAGATGTATTCTTAGTGGCGCCTAAAGGCCCGGGACACTTGGTAAGAAGAACATATGAGCAAGGAGCCGGCGTACCTGCATTGTTCGCAATCTATCAAGATGTGACTGGAGAAGCAAGGGACAAAGCCCTCGCTTATGCTAAAGGAATCGGCGGCGCAAGAGCGGGCGTATTAGAAACGACATTTAAAGAAGAAACAGAAACAGATTTGTTCGGTGAGCAAGCAGTTCTTTGCGGCGGATTAAGCGCGCTTGTCAAAGCCGGATTTGAAACATTAACT
>NZ_AVOF01000937.1:0-567 GCF_000465935.2 Pseudomonas sp. EGD-AK9 | reverse complement strand
CATGGTGCTTTCCTTGGATATTGTGCCGCGAGAGCTCGAGCGGGACGGCGTTCTCTTTATTTTAAGAGCGGATAAGGAGAAAGTGACTGACGAAGATTTTATTTCACAGATGAAGCAATGGGCAGAAAAAACAACTTACACAGAGCGTACCGATACGGTGCTGGATACGGTAGACACCATCGATTACGCTGATCGTGAAAAGCATTTTATGGAGATGCTGGACCGCATCGGCTCCAGTAAATTGGTGATTACCGACCGCCTTCACGCGATGATTTTCTCGATTATCACCAAAACACCTTGCCTTGTCTTTGGAAACAGCTATGGCAAAGCCAAACATTCATACCGGGATTGGCTTGAAAGCTTAAACTTCATTGAATATACAGATAAGAATGATGTTGAGGAGCTGGAGCGCATGATTGACCGCCTGCTTCAAGCAGAGCCGAATGACGTTGATTTATCTAAGGACTTTCAGCCGCTGATTGATTTTTTTGCTTCTTAAACGAAAAAGACTGCCCTCCCCCGGGGCAGTCTTTCTTTGTTAAATATGAAACAGCCAGACGACGAGCG
>NZ_AVOF01000936.1:0-570 GCF_000465935.2 Pseudomonas sp. EGD-AK9 | reverse complement strand
GCCAGCAGCGCGCGGCGCGCGGCCTTGCCCAGGCCGGGGTAGCCGTCTTCGCCGATGCCGACCAGGGTCAACCAGGGTTTCATCCACCTTCCTCGCAAGTAGCCGACAGGGCGCGTGTCGCGGCGCCGGGCAAAGCGGGCATAATAGCGCCTTCGTCGGTGCCCTTGAGTCGATACGACTCCGCAACGGGCCTAAGAGGGAACACGGTAAAACCGTGGCTGCCCCCGCAACTGTAAACAGCGAGTCCAACGCAATCGGCCACTGGGTAACCGGGAAGGCGCGGCGGACGAAGACCTGTCAGCCAGGAGACCTGCCGACGAACGCTGGTCGCGAGTGCCAACATCGGGCGGGGTGTACCGATGCCATGGAGTCCCCTATGGGATTTCGCTGGTTCGGTCGCCGCGTCGTTATCCACAGGTGACCGCTTGCCCACATCCGTCCGCCCTTCCGCCTGCCCCGGCCTGCTGCGCATCGTCCCCGCACTGGACGGTGGCATCTGTCGCATCAAGCTGCCCGGCGGCGTGCTGCGCAGCGCCCAGGCGCGGGCCATTGCCGAGGCGGCGCGGCATG
>NZ_AVOF01000935.1:0-569 GCF_000465935.2 Pseudomonas sp. EGD-AK9 | reverse complement strand
AGCACCAGCCGTCCTTTCTACCTAGATCATACCATTTTTCACAGGCAATTTTCTCATTTTTCAAAATCCGTTTTCTTGCGAAGGAGTGAAAATAAAAAAAAGGCAGACCGCGTCTGCCTTTTTCTTTCTACCATATTCCTAGTACTTTCCACCATAATCCGCCGATCACAAGCCATACGATGATATGAACAATCGACAGAATAAATCCGATGGACCACCATTTGCCTTGTGGGATGTAGCCTGCTCCGAAGAAGACCGGAGCCGCTCCAGAACCGTAGTGAGTCGTTGACCCGAACAGGTTACTGATGAACGCGAGGCTCAGCGCTGCTAAAAGCGGCGGTGCGCCCGCTGCCACGACGACAGCCAAAAATGCTGAATACATCGCACTGATGTGGGCTGTCGCACTTGCAAAGAAATAGTGAGAGTAATAATACACAACAATTAAAATGATGAATGCCACAATCCAAGAGAACCCTGATACGGATGATTTCATGGCATTACTGAACCAAGACACCATGCCTAATTCATTCAAGAAGTTGGCGAGCATGACAAGCGCCGCAAACCAAGTG
>NZ_AVOF01000934.1:0-571 GCF_000465935.2 Pseudomonas sp. EGD-AK9 | reverse complement strand
TTTGTCGAAAAAAAACAGGTAAAGTCGAAAAAAACGTATCTTGACTTTTTTGATAAATCGTGTCTCCTTATTTTGACCTACTTCGCTTTAAAAAAACGACCCAAGTTTGCAAAAACTTTCTGCTTAACGTAAAAAGTATATCAAAAGTTGTGTTTTTCCTGTCAACTTTTATCTTCTGTTTCACCAAAAAACGGTTCCCTAAACAAGGGAACCGTTTTATCAGCTTGCTTTTCGTTTTTTCATCCCGTAATAGACAGGCAGTCCGGCAAGGCCGATGAGGATGGATAATCCGCAGCTCATTGTATCTGTAATGAGTGTGCTGCCTAACACAAAGAAGGAGCCCGCGATTGCCAGAATTGGCATAAATGGATAAAGCGGAACACTGTAGGCGCGCTTTTTTCCCTTTGCTCGCTTGCGGAGAATAAACACTGCAAAAAAGGCCATCACATAAAAGATGTAGATCATGAAAATGGAGATTTCTGAGAGCTTATCAGGGTTGCTGATCAGCATCATAATCAAAGCTAAAGCAATTTGAAAAGAAATTGCAATCCATGGTGTGCGGAACGACGGG
>NZ_AVOF01000933.1:0-571 GCF_000465935.2 Pseudomonas sp. EGD-AK9 | reverse complement strand
TGTAAATGTTAATGAGGTCTGTTGATAAACCAGCTAAATGACCGTCTATCCGTTTTCCTGCAACACGGGCATCGAGCAGTTTCTGAACCATGTCTTCTTCAGCCTGCTGAACCGACACATAATCCATAACTTCAGCCAGCCCTAATACTTCTTCTTCTTCATAAAATGGCTTGAGATCGGCAGCTTTGAGAATTGCGCCTGATCGCTCAAAACTTGCGGCAGGCACACTGGAAGGAAGCATAAAATGGATATTCAAAGGTGTATGCCGAGCTTGTTCAATCATAAACACAATCCCTTTTTCACCAGACACATTCGCGATCTCATGCGGATCTGTAACAACCGTCGTCACGCCATGAGGCAACACTGCTTTAGCGAACTCAATCGGTGTAACCATTGATGACTCAATATGTACATGTCCATCAATAAAACCCGGAACAATCATTTGTCCCTCTGCATCAATAATATTTTCGCCTTCATACTCACCGAGGCCTACAATAACTCCATCTGTAATCGCAATATCTTCATATATCCATTCTTGATTATATACGTCCATGATTTTTCCGTTCTTAAT
>NZ_AVOF01000932.1:0-572 GCF_000465935.2 Pseudomonas sp. EGD-AK9 | reverse complement strand
GTATATGTGCTGAATCAGCCTGCAGGCGGCATACACTCCATGCAGGATCTCATAGAAAGAGACCGCAGCTGTTTTATAGAATGAGTTTGTCTTATTTGGCTCACCCTAAGACAAAGGTGGTGGGCAGGCTGTGAAAGGCACAAAAGGAAAGGTTTTTCGTGTTTTTACTGCTTTTTTGGCATTCGTTCTCTTCATTACTGCATATGATTTGACAAAAGGCAGTGAAAAACCGGAAGATATTCACAACACAAGTTTATTGAGAAACAGCTGTTTTTTCAATTGGCTTGAATCAAAGAAGACGAGGGGGATCACCATGGCTGAGGAAAAAAAAGCAAACCAACTGCCTGACAGAAGTGAGGTAAAGGCAGAAGACACATGGAGACTTGAGGATATTTTTCCTAGTGATGAGGCCTGGAATAAAGAATTTCAAGCTGTAAAAGAATTAATTCCGAATTTATCTAAGTATAAAGGAAAGCTGGCAGATTCAGCTGATCATTTATACGAGGCTCTTACGTATCAAGATAAAGTGATGGAGCGGCTGGGTAGGCTGTACACATATGCGCATATGCGCT
>NZ_AVOF01000931.1:0-575 GCF_000465935.2 Pseudomonas sp. EGD-AK9 | reverse complement strand
ATTTTTTGTTGCGACTGAATTTGCGATAGTAAAGATCAGGTCATCAAAAATTGACCAACTCATATTAGAGGGAAAAAAAGGTGCCATATCAGCCAAAAAGGTCATTACTCATTTGGACGAATATTTGTCAGCTTGTCAATTAGGGATCACGGTTACAGCGTTGGGAATTGGCTGGGTCGGAGAATCGACTTTTGAAGTGATTTTGCACCCCTTATTTGCTCATTTTCATGTAAGTGAAACAGTCTCACATGTATTGATCTTAGTGATTGCTTTTGTGATGGCGACTTTTTTGCACGTTGTAGTTGGAGAACTTGCTCCTAAAACACTCGCTATCCAAAAAGCGGAAACCATCACTCTTTTGACTGCAAAGCCAATTATTTGGTTTTACCGCATCCTGTTCCCTTTTATATGGTTTTTAAATGGTTCAGCCCGGTTTATAGTAGGACTCTTCGGTTTGAAACCTGCATCAGAACATGAACTTGCTCATTCTGAAGAAGAACTGCGCATCTTACTGTCTGAAAGCTATAAGAGCGGTGAAATCAATCAAAATGAGTTGAAATATGTAAATAATATTT
>NZ_AVOF01000930.1:0-573 GCF_000465935.2 Pseudomonas sp. EGD-AK9 | reverse complement strand
ACCGGATCAGGCCAGGCCGGCTCTGATTTTGGAGCGGCGAGTCCGAATCCCGTTGCAGCCAAAACCAATACAGATAAAGGAAGAAACCATTTCAGGACAGATGTTTTTGGCAGTGTGATTCTTTCCATCAGCTTAATGCGTTCCAAGTATAAAAGGCCCAGCATAAAGAAGCCGATCAGCACGATACGGATGACGGCAAAAGTGGCATCATATGGCGTAAAGGTATCAAGAATCGTAATATACGCTACTGTCATCAAAAAGCAAAACAAAATTCTTCTCTGGTAAATCACCCAATAATGCAGGAGATAGACCAGCAGCCACAGCAGCACAAAAAACAGCAGGGTCCGAAATGAAGGAATCATGTCATTCCATTGCCCTGATTGAATCAGCGTGATATTCAGATAGACATCCTGCAAAAAAGAGCTGACCCAGCTCAAGTCGAATATAGATCCTTGATAAAACAGGATGTGTATCGAGATCAATGTAAATATGACACAAAAAGGAACTGTGACAAACCACCTCATCCTGAAAAAAGTCAGCAGAAACGTCAAACCGATAAAGACACTAAAAAAG
>NZ_AVOF01000929.1:0-13932 GCF_000465935.2 Pseudomonas sp. EGD-AK9 | reverse complement strand
GAACTCGCCCAGGCGCGCCTTGAACGGCGCCAGTTCGGCGAACTGCAGGTGGCAGTGGCAGGCCTGGCGCGGCACCAGCTCGCGGCGCTCGCCGCCCTGCAGGCACTTGGCCGCACTGCCGCCGTAGGCACGTGCCAGGCCGCCGGTGCCGAGCTGGATGCCGCCGTACCAGCGGATCACCAGCACCGCCACCTGGTCGCACGCCTGGCCTTCGATGGCGGCGAGAATCGGCCGGCCGGCGGTGCCGCCGGGTTCGCCGTCGTCGCTGAAGCGGTACTGCGCGCCGACCTTCCAGGCCCAGCAGTTGTGCGAGGCACCGGGGTCGCTGTGGGCAGCGATAAAGGCCTGCGCCTCGGCCGCGCTGGCGACCGGCGCGGCGAGGGCGTGAAAGCGGCTCTTGCGGATCTCCTCGCGGTACTCGCAGGGCGCGCTGAGGGTGAAGGCCATCAGGGCTTGGCGGGCGGCGTCAGGCCGCAGCCCTTGAGGATGATCTGGATCAGGTTGCCTGTGGCGGCTTCGAAGTCCTGCTTGGTCAGGCGCGAGCGGCCGCTGACCCGGCAGATCTGCGAGGCGAAGTCGGCGTAGTGCTGGGTGCTGCTCCACAGCAGGAAGATCAGGTGCACCGGGTCGACCGGGTCCATCTTGCCGGCGGCGATCCAGGCCTCGAACACCGCGGCGCGGCCGCGGAACCAGTCCAGGTAGTTCTGGTTGAAGTACTGCGACAGGCAGTCGCCGCCGCTGATCACTTCCATGGCGAAGATCCGCGAGGCCTTCGGCTGGCGGCGGGAGAACTCCATCTTGGCGCGGATGTAGCGCGCCAGCGCCTCGGCCGGGTCGTCGTCGACGGTCAGGGTGTTGAAGGTGCTGTCCCACAGTTCGAGGATGTTGCTCAGCACCGCCAGGTACAGGCCCAGCTTGTTGTTGAAGTAGTAGTGCAGGTTGGCCTTGGGCAGGCCGACGTTCTGCGCGATGGTGTTCATGCTGGTGCCCTTGAAGCCGTGGCGGGCGAACTCCTCTTCGGCGGCTTGGATGATGGCTTCTTCGTTCTTCTGGCGGATGCGCCCGGCGGGCTTGCCGCTGGCGCTATGGGCGGGGACTTCGAAGGTCATGGGCGATTCCGAACTGATCTGGGAGCACAGCGAGTGCACAGATACCCCAGCGTCGCCCGGGTGACAAGCGCAAGTCGCGGAAAAGTGGCGGGAAATGCCGCGAATCCGGGGTTTGCACCAAGGCTGTGCGGCGCTTGCCCGAGCACGCCCCATGGCCGCCCTCGCTACAGATTCCGCCGATAGCGCCCGGCCTCGCGCAGGGCCTGCACCTGCTCGCGGCCGAGCCGATCCAGTGCCGTTGGCGCAGGGTGCCGATTCGATAACCCCGGCCGTGCGGCCGGGGGTTGGGCTGTGCCGGGTCAGAACTCGAGCACGGCCGACAGCCACAGGCGACGGCCCTCTTCGAGGGTGCCGGTGGTGGATTGGGCGATCTGCGTGTAGTAGGAGGCCCAGCCGTTGGCGCCGGTATTGGTGGTGTAGCTATCGCCGTCGAGGAAGTCCTTGTCGAACAGGTTGTAGAGGGTGGCGTTGAGGGTGAGGTTCTGCGACGCCTTGAACGAGCCGCCGAGGTGGAACAGCTCGTAGGCCTTGAGGTCGCCGACCTGATCCTGCAGCGCCTGGTTGGCGGCCGTCAGGTTGGCGTAGCGCTGGTTGAAGCGCGCCCGCTCGCCGCGGTACTCGCCCTTGAACCACAGGCTCAGGCGCTCGGTTGCATGCCAGTTGAGGCTGGCGTTGAGCATGTGTTGCGGCGTGTTGGTCAGTGGCGCGCCCTTGTCGGCGCCGCTGCTCTGCTCGCTGTCGGTGTAGGTGTAGTTGCCGGCCAGGGTCCAGCCCGGGGCGAACTGCCAGCGGCTGGCCAGTTCCACGCCCCGGGTCTTGGCTTCGCCGATGTTGACGCTCTGCGCGAAGCTTTCCTGCAGGAAGCTGCTGCCCAGGCTGATGCAGCCCGGCTGGTTCGGGGCGCCGGGGAAGTTGCAGTTGGCGATCGGCGCGCCGTCGTCGATCTTGTCCTTGAACTTGGTGTGGAACAGCGTGGCATTGGCGCTGAAGCCGGCGAGGTTGTCGTAGTAGGCGCCGAACTCGGTGTTGGTGGTGGTTTCCGGGTCGAGGTCCGGGCTGCCGATGGTGATGGTGCGGCCCTGGGCGGTGACGCCGTTGATGCCGTCGTGCAGCTGGTTGAGGCTCGGCGTCTTGTAGCCCTTGCTCACGCCGCCCTTGAGCGTCCAGTTGTCGTTGGTGTTCCACACCAGGTAGGCGCGCGGGCTGAAGTGGCCGCCGAAGGCTTCGTGATCCTCGTAACGGCCGCCCAGGGTCAGGGCCAGGTCGTGGCGCAGGCGCCACTCGTCCTCGACGAACAGCGCCCAGGAGGTCTGCTGGAAGTCTTCGTCGGCGATGCCGTCCTCGACCTTGGCGTCCCAGTACTGGCCGCCGAGGGTGACGTTGTGCGACTCGCCCACTGGCGCCACCAGTTTGCTGTCGAACACCAGGTCGGTGGACTTCAGCAGGCGGTCGTCGCCGCCGACGATCGCCGGGTAGCCCGTGTAGGGCACGCCGACGGTGCCGGGAATGGTGCGCCCCAGGGTCTCGGTGGTGTTGTGGGTCAGGCTGCTGTCGAGGGTGCCGATATCGAAACGGCCGGTGTGCGACAGGGCGAACTGGTCGCGCTGGAAACGCAGTTCGTCCCCGTAGCCGTTGGCGAGGGTCGGTTGGTCGACGCTGCAGCCGCCGATGGCGTTGCCGCCGCTCTTGCCGTCCAGGGTGCCGAGCTGGCAGTCGTCGTTGTCGTAGACCTGGCGGCCGCGCTCGAAGTCCAGGGCGAAATCGTGGTTGTCCTGTGGGGTGAAGGTCAGGCGGCCGCCGAGGTTGTAGTTGCGGCCCTCCACCGGCGCTGCGCCGCGCTTGCTGACGGTGCTGTCGTCGTCGAACTCGAGGTCGGACTCGCCGCGGTCGTACAGGCTGCCGCGTACCTGCAGGCCGAGCAGGTTGTCGATCAATGGGCCGCTGGCATAGAAGCTGGTGTTGCTGGTGTCGCCGAAGTCGCGGTTTTCCTGGAAGGTGTGATCCAGGGTCAGGCTGCCGCCCCAGGCCTTGCCCACCTTGCGGGTGATGATGTTGATCACCCCGCCCATGGCGTCGGAACCGTACAGGGTCGACATCGGCCCGCGGATCACCTCGATGCGCTCGATGGCCGACAGCGGCGGCATGAAGCTGGTGGCGGTCTCGTTGAAGCTGTTGGGGGTGACGTTGCCGGCGGCGTTCTGCCGACGGCCGTCGATCAGGATCAGGCTGTAGTCGCTCGGCAGGCCGCGGATGCTGATGTTCAGCCCGCCGGTCTTGCCGGTGCCCTGGCCGATGTCGACGCCTTCGACGTCCTCCAGGGCCTCGGCCAGGTTGCTGTAGCGCTTTTGCTGCAGCTCCTCGCGGCCGATCACGCTGATGCTGGCCGGCGCGTCGGTGATCTTCTGCTCGAAGCCGGCGGCGGTGACCACCACGTCGCCGAGGGCGACCGGCTCGCTGGCCTGGGCGCCGAGGCTGGTGACGAGGGCAATGGCGCTGGCCAAGGCGCTGCGGGAACTGAGGGCGGACATCGATCTACTCCTGGCGGTGTAAGGATTGGAGGCGAGACGGCCGCGATGATAGTGATTTGCATATAAGGTTCAATCGCGAATGAGTTTCAACGGCGTAAGCAACTTCTGCAGGGCGCGTGGCGACTGGGCTGGGAGTGGGTTGTAAATTTTGTAAATGCGACTGTTTCTCGGCTGAGCCGCCGGCCTTTGCGAATCGCCCGGCGCGCCTTAAGCTGCCGGCATGAACCGCATCCTTCTCAACTGCGACATGGGCGAGGGCTTCGGCGCCTGGCGCATGGGCGACGACGCGCTGGCCATGCCGCTGATCGACCAGGCCAACCTGGCCTGCGGCTTTCACGCCGGCGACCCGCTGATCATGGCGCGCAGCGTGGCGCTGGCGGTCGAGCACGGCGTGCGCATCGGCGCTCATCCGTCCTACCCCGACCTGCAGGGCTTCGGCCGCCGCCATCTGCAGTGCTCGCCGGAGGAAGTCCACGCCCTGGTGCTGTACCAGATCGGCGCGCTGGACGCCTTCTGCCGCGCCGCCGGCGGCCAGCTGGCCTACGTCAAGCCGCACGGTGCGCTGTACAACGACCTGGTGCGCGACGATGCCCTGCTCGCCGCGGTGCTCGATGCCTGCGCCAGCTACCGCAAGGGCCTGCCGCTGATGGTGCTGGCCCTGGCCGACAACCAGCGTGAGTTGTGTCTGGCCGACGAGGCCGACGTACCGCTGATGTTCGAGGCCTTCGCCGACCGCGCCTACCTGGCCGACGGCCAGCTGGCGCCGCGCCGGCTCAGCGGCGCGGTGCACCAGGACCCCGAACGCATCCTCGCCCAGGCCCTGGCCATCGCCCGCGGCCAGGCCTTCCCCGACCTCGACGGCAAACCGCTGCGCCTGCGCGCCGACAGCCTCTGCGTGCACGGCGACAACCCCGAGTCGCTGGCCGTGCTGCGACGCCTGCGGGCGCAGCTGGACGCACTCTGAGGGCGCGGTCCCGGCATTTGCCGCGCTGCCCGGTCGGGCAACTGGTCAGCGCATGCGCGGCGGGAGTCGGCATCTGCCTCGCGCTGTGAGAGGATGGCTCCTGCAAGCCCCGCCCCAGGCCAAAAAGGACCCGTGATCCACGCCGATGAAGACGCCCAAACGTATTGAACCCCTGGTCGAAGACGGCCTGGTGGACGAAGTGCTGCGCCCGCTGATGAGCGGCAAGGAAGCAGCGGTCTATGTGGTGCGCTGTGGCGACGAGCTGCGCTGCGCCAAGGTCTACAAGGAAGCCAACAAACGCAGTTTTCGCCAGGCCGCCGAGTATCAGGAGGGCCGCAAGGTGCGCGGTAGCCGCCAGGCGCGGGCCATGGCCAAGGGCAGCAAGTACGGGCGCAAGGAGCAGGAGCAGGCCTGGCAGAACGCCGAGGTGGCGGCCCTGTTCCACCTGGCCAGCGCCGGCGTGCGGGTGCCCAAGCCCTACGACTTTCTCGACGGCGTGCTGCTGATGGAGCTGGTCAGCGACGGCCAGGGCGACGTGGCGCCGCGGCTCAACGACGTCGAGCTGCACCCGGACGACGCCCGCGAGTTCCACGCCTTCATGATCCAGGAAATCGTCAAGATGCTCTGCGCCGGCCTGGTGCATGGCGACCTGTCGGAATTCAACGTGCTGCTTGGTCCGGACGGCCCGGTGATCATCGACCTGCCGCAGGCAGTGGACGCCGCCGCCAACAACCATGCCTTCAGCATGCTCGAACGCGACGTGCGCAACATGGCCGAGTACTTCGGCCAATTTGCCCCCGAGCTGAAATACACCAAGTACGCCAAGGAAATGTGGGCGCTCTACGAGGCGGGCAAACTGCAGCCGAACAGCCAGCTGACCGGCGAATTCGCCGAAGCCGAAGACGCCGCCGATATCGACGCGGTGATGCGCGAGATCAAGGCCGCCCTGGCCGAAGAGGCACGGCGCCAGGCCTTGCTCAATGCCGAAGACGCGCCCAAGGACGCCGAACCGACGCCACCCTGGATGCGCTGACTCGGCAGACGCCTAAACCCGCAGGGTGCGCCATGCGCGCCGACGCTTGTGGGACTGCATGAAATCCGGGGTTGACGCTCGCATCTCCCGGATTGCAGGGCTATGCCCCCAACGCCTGGATATGCTGTCCGTAGGGTTTGCCGCGCGCGAGCCTCAGGTGCGCACGACCTGGGCGGCCCCGCGACACCCTAGTCGCTGTGTACCCCACGCCGCGTCGTTAGCGCTGAGGGTGCGACGAACATCCCGCCGCGCCGCAATTCACGCCCTCTTCCAGCCCCTGCAGAATCGGACAATCCGGCCGGCTATCGCCCTGGCAGCTGTTCGCCAGCTCCACCAGCGTATCGCGCAGCGCGCTCATCTCCGCGATCTTGCGCGAAAGCGTGGCGATATGCCCCTCGGCCAGTGCCTTCACATCGGCACTGGCGCGACTCTTGTCCTGCCACAGCGCCAGCAGCCGGCCCACCTCCTCCAGGGAAAACCCCAGATCCCGCGCCCGCTTGATAAAGGCCAGGCGGTGCAGGTCGTTGGCGCTGTACTGCCGATAGCCGCTCTCCGTACGCCCGGCCCGCGGCAGCAGGTCGATGGACTCGTAGTAGCGGATCATCTTGGCGCTGAGGCCGGTGTGCTTGGCGGCTTGGCCGATGTTCATGCTTGGAGCCTCGTCGTGAGTACATTGCGCCAGGATAGCGCTGCGGCGATCAAATCAGGCCCTGTTCTCGCTCCAGATCCACCAGCCGACTAGCCGGGCCGTCGGCACGCAGGCGCTCACGAATCATCTGCGGCCATTGGCTGCGCGAGCGGCGCTTGGCGATGGCGTAGGTGAAGTTTTGCAGGGTACGAACGGGCAGCAACAGCATGCTGCCGAGCAGCAGCATGAAGTCGGTATAGCTGAGAAAGTTTCGGCCCTGGTTGGCACGGTATTGGTCCTTGATCAGCCCCCAATACAGTCGTACCGATTGGCCCTTGCTATTGCGTACTTCCTGCAAGCTCTGGCTGAACTGCGGAGAGTCGCTGTGCTGGCCGTGCTCGTCGAACCAGGGGCCGTTGTCCATATAGGCGCGCAGGTATTCCCAGAAGGCCAATTGCATTTCCAGACTCTTGCCGATGGGGGAGCCGAGGTTGATCAGCACCTGCTCCTCGGGGTGGCCGAAGCGATGCAGGAGAACTTCGAGCGCCGCATGGCGCATGCCGGCGGTATAGGGGCCAACGGTGCCGTAGGCGTAGGCGGCTGCCGCGACGTCATCCCAGGGTGTGTGGTAAAGCTCGTCGTCCTGCTCGAAATACAGCTCGCGGGTGCGTCGGTTGAGCAGGATGGGAAGGGGCATAGGGCGCAGGACTTCCCAGATAAATGGAAGGATGATTGCTGCCAAGCTGATAAGTAGGTTGTAAATAACCCACTCAGTATCTCGATCCGCGTAGGCAAGGATGCCCATTATGAAACAGGCAATACCCACCCCCCCACCAAGAGCACCTGTTAGCATCCCCCTGTCCGCACTATCGCCATGCTCGATGGCCAGGTAGTGCTCGGTCTGTTCCTCCACTTCGGGCATGCATATCAGAGGCGCACCGGTCGGCTGATCGGCCTGGAGCAGGCGGCTGTCCGGCACCCGGGCCAGGCGTTGGGCGAAGGGGTGGTTGGTAGCTACGGTCATGGTTTAGCTCAGGTCGATATCGATGGGCGGCAGGTAGAGCCCTTCGATGGGTTGGTAGGTAAGGCTGCCGCGGATGGCCGCTAGATCCTCGACGTCCTCGTGATAGGCGCGGCGCAGGCGGACGCTGCCATCGGCTTCCGGCACTACGCGAGTGCCGATATCTATGTCGAAGGGAATGGGGTCGTCTTCGCCCCAGACCAGCGGCACACAGCGCTTAGCGGAACCGAGCAAGCCGGTCGAGCGCTTCCATTCCTCGTGCCCGTCGAAGCTGACCATGCCCTGGCGGTACTCGTGCTGGCCGGGCAGGCGCAGTTCGTTGACCCACTGGCTTGAACGCGGATCGATATAGTGCGCGTATTGCACTGAACAAACGCCCAGATACCCGAGCTAGAGGCCTACCGCTTTCCCACTCCTTCGTCAGCAAGCCTTGCGAGGCATTACCTGGCCCAGTGGGTCGGGAGCCAAACCTTGGGTTTTGGTGGGATCGGGTACATCGAAATTGCGTACCAGAAAGTACTTGGGATATGTGATTTCAGGTTGTAACTGGCTGATCATCTGCCGGTCAGTTAGGAAGTACTCCAGCAGATCTTCGATATCGAAACTCAGACTGGGTGTATCCGCCCTGAACCACTCATCGAGCAAGGCTTGTTCCTCGGCGGTATTGAAGCCTGCTTTCAGCCGTTCGGCCTCGCGCTGAACATCCTCGAGCCAGCCATGGGTCTTGCGCAGTTGCGCTTGGTTGGCACGGACGCGGCGCAGTGCGGTATCCCGCCGTTCTGCCTGAGCCATGCTCTCGCTACCCTGGCCCAACAGCCTGCCCAGTGTGCTCTCATGGCCCAGCAGGGGACGCTCCAGGCGTGCTTCTTCCTGAGCAAAGGCCTGGGACTGTTCGCGATAAAGCTGCCAGAGCAGACGCAGGCGACGGATATAGAGACGGCGGTGGGCTAGAAAACCTTTCGCAGTGGCTGCGCTTGCGCCTGCGCGAGCCCGATAGCGCGTGCTGGCGGCGAGGGCGCTGGTGCCGTTGATATGGTCGTTAGATGTATAAAAGCTCGCAACGAACCTATCTTGCTGTTGCAGTACTTCTAATTGGGGAAAGGGCACTCCCGCTCGATAAGCCGCCCGATACATCTCGTGCAGGCAAGCCAGGTGCAGCTCACGGCTGTGTGGCGCATCTTCCCGGCGCAACCCGCCTCCCACATCATCGCTCACACCTGGCACCAGGCGTTCCTCCCAGCGCGGCGTGAGTGCGCCGGTGCCGATCAGCCGAGCACGCCGGGTGCCACGCACCTCATGGGCAGCGACCAGGTGCAAGGCGGCCTTAACCGGCCCTGGCAGGCATTCGCCATCCTCGACCCGGTTGACCAGCGGCAGCAGGTACTCCAGCACGATAGAGCTTTGCATGCTGCGATCCACGGCATCGAACAGCCCGGCGAACACCACCTCCAGCTCTAAGCCCTGATAGCGGGTGCTGCCCGGCTCGCAGGCCTCGAACAATTTGTGGCAGAAGGCGCGCGCCAAGGTGGCGCCGAAGTCGAAGCCATAGACCGATATGGCGAGTCGTTTGAGCTGCACATCGCCAGCAGTCCGTGCTTTGCCGATTGCATCATTGAACGCTTGGAATGCCGATTCCAGCCGCGTATCCACGCCCGTCTTGAACAGCTCGGCGCTCAACGGATTATCTCGAATCGTTTCGGAGAGCTCGGCGCCTGCCGTCACCACTGCCGCTACCACCGCCTTGGCCAGGTTGCCGTGGCTTAGGTTGCGCTGCAGGCGCTCCCACCAGTTCTTGCCCGTCAGCATATCCTTGCCGGCTTCTACCGCCGTATCGGTTGCCGTGCCTTGCGGCAACTCGGCCAGGTTGCCCTCGGCCTTGCTCGCCATGCCCTTGAGCCCCGCACCGAGCACCGCAGCTCCGCCGCCAAGGCTGGCATCGAAAGTGGCGCCCAGGCCGGAGATATAGAACTTTTGCAATTGCCTGAAAGGATCGGGTGGCGGATAGCTCTGGTCGTAGGGGTGTGCGAGGAACAGTCGTCCGACATTGCTCAGGCGGTCGTTGCGCAGATCCTCTTCCAGATTGCGACCAAAGCCGTCGAAGAAGAAGCCGATATGCAGGGTGGCGCCACAGGGGAGTACCGCTGTCTTGCCATTACCCACGCCTTGGCTGGCGCGAGTGCTAATGGCTTGGGCGCGATCCAGGTTGGCGTTACTCATTATCAACTTCCTTGTTCTGCGCCTTATCAGGGCGGGGTGAAAACGGGCTGAATAGATCCGGACTCCAGCCTAGGCGAACCTGGTTGCCTGGATCGAACCGTACATGCAGGTAGCGGTCGTTACGGCTCCGTGGGGGCATGGGTAGTTCAATCTCGTGGCGTTCTATTTGCATTCCCTGATCCTCCTGAGTCTTGGACATGCTGAGAATCCACACCACCTTTGCAGTCGGGCCGTCCAGGCGCCAGCAACAAGTCACGCCTCCGTTACCGCCCCAAAAGTCGTTGACCCAGAAGCTTCCTATCGGTCTATCCATATAGTTTTCCGAGGTCAACATTGCCCCCGGCGTGCGTAACTGCCCATAGAGATATAGCCCCAGCAGGGGCAGCAGTACGATCAGTAGGGAAAGGATCAGCCCGCGCCGACGCCACTTGCGTTTATTGGGTGAGTTCAAGATCAGGCTCATGGTTGGCTGCCTTGTTCGTTGGGTTGGGAGCGATCAGGGCGTGGTGAAAACGGGCTGAACAGATCCGGGCTCCAGCCCAGGCGAACCTGGTTGCCCGGATCGAACCGTACATGCAGATAGCGGTCACCACGGCCTCGTGGTGGCATGGGCAGTTCGATTTCGTGGCGTTCCTGTTTGACACCTTGACGAGCCTGTTCACCCGTTCGACTGAGAATCCAGACTACCTTCGCGGTCGGGCCATCCAGGCGCCTGCAGCACATGATGCCTCCTGCGCCCATTACGGCCAGGTTACCGCCCCAGAAATCGTTGACCCAAAAGCTGAATATTGGCCTATCCGTATAGTTTTCCGAGGTCAACATTGCCCCCGGCGTGCGTAACTGCCCATAGAGATAAAGCCCCAGCAGGGGCAGCAGTACGATCAACAGAGAAAGAATCAGCCCGCGCCGACGCCATGTGCTTTGCAGCAGAGACGGCCTGATGAGCTTCATGTATCCAGAGTCCTCAGCGCTTGCGCGAGCGGCATGCGCTGTTCCTTAACCTGTTGCAGGGCGCTTGGCCAGTTCGGCCAGTGCGCTGGGAACTGGCGGTCGAGCAGATGCAGGGTGGCAAACAGGCTGATGTCTTCCGCTTGCTCCAGCCCTTGCTCGCGAGCGGCATCGAGCGCTCGTTGCACTTGGTCTAGACGGTCGCCATGACAGGCACTGGTGAACACCTCGGCTGACTCTTTCTCCAGTTCGGCAGTCAGGCTGTAGGCCAGGGGGTCAAGCTGCAGTTGCTGCCAAATCGCCTGATCCAGAACGATGGGCTGGTAGGCTGCCGGGCTGCTCAACCCTTTACCTTGCAAGGCTTGCCAGCCTTCATCGGTTGTTGGCCGCCACCACTCGAGCAACGGGCCGAACAGCCAGTCATGCCATTCTGTCTCACTGCGGGCATGCAGCAGTGGCAGCACCCCAGGGGCATAGCTGCGCAGCAAGTAAATGCCGTCGTGTTCATCGGTTGCCAGCAGTGCATCGCCCAGGTGCCCGGCCATGCTGCCAAGGTCGCAGGCGGTATTGATCCAGCCCATCCAGGCAGAGGTGTCGTCGAGTGTCAGAAGCGTCTGGCAGTCGCTGAATGGCAGAGCCGTTAGATCCAACAACCAAGGGCCGTGATCCTTGAGTTCGGCGAACTCTGCCTGATGCATCAGCGCCTGCTTGGGGTGGTTGGTTTGCAGGAGGCGCAGGCGAGAGGTGTCGGGCAGTAATCCCATTTCGACGATGGCCAGGCAGCGGTGCTGGTTTTTCCTGGCCTGGTTCCAGGCCGCTTCCATCAAGTCGAGACTCATGCCTGGCCACCTACTTGCAGCAGTTGCCCTTCACGCAGTGCCTTTTTCCAACATTCCAGACAAATGCCTTGCGGTGCCCTTAACTTTGGCTGGCCAAGCGCCGTTTCGAGCAGGTTTCCGGCTTTGTCGCTATCGGCCATGCCAGGAATCACCGGCAGCAAAATCTTCAACCCCGACCCACTCCCCGGCCCGCCCCCCGAATTCATCTTGATCGTCGCCCCACTCAGGGTCACGCCGCTGGGGTCGAGCTTGAGGAAGCTGCCGCCACCGGCGGCGGTGAGTTCCATGCCGGCGTCGATCACCAGCTTGCTGCCGGCGTTGTAGTGAATCTCGTTGCCGGCTTCGATGAACAGGCCGGTGCCGATCTTGTTGTGCTGGGTGGCGGCGACGGTGAGGTGGTCGTTGGCGCGCACTTCCACCTTGCGGTCGAGGTCGGTGGTGCGGTGTTCCTCGGCGCGCATCTCGCTGTAGCTGTTGGCCTCCACCGTGTCGTGGCGTTCATTGCCGACGCGGATCTTCTGGTCGTGCTCGATGTTCTCGTCCCAGTCGCGCTGGGCATGGATGTAGATCTGCTCGGCGCCCTTGCGGTCTTCGATGCGAAATTCGTTGTAGCCGCCACCGCCCGGGCTGCTCAGGGTCTTGAAGACGCTGCGGGTCTTGTTCGCCGGCAGGTCGTAGGGCACCAGGTGCTCGGCGTGGTACAGGCAGCCGGTGATCAGCGGCTGGTCGGGGTCGCCTTCGAGGAAGGTGACCAGCACCTCCATGCCCACCCGCGGGATGGCCACGCCGCCGTAGGCCTTGCCGGCCCAGTTGGAGGCCACGCGCAGCCAGCAGCTGGTGGTGTCGTCACCCTGGCCTTCGCGGTCCCAGTGGAACTGCACCTTGACCCGGCCGTACTGGTCGCAGTGGATTTCCTCGCCAGCCGGGCCGGTGACCACGGCCGTCTGGCTACCCAGTACCTTGGGTTTGCGATGTTCGAGCGCGGGGCGGTAGGGGATGTCCCAGGGGGTGGCGCTAAAGCGGTTGCGATAGCCCTGCTGGAAGCCATCGCCCGGCTGGGTGTTGCTGGTGACCGACTCTTCCAGCACCTGCGGTTGCTTGCCCTCGTGGATCACCTCGGCCAGCAGCCAGAGGTCGTTCCACGGTTCGCGTGGATGATCCGCCAGGGCGAGGAAGTGGCCGCAGGCCAGGTAGGCATCGCTCTTGCCTTCGGCCAGTTCGTAGTCGCTGCGCAGACGCTCCAGACTGCGCTTGGCCAGGTGCTTGCCGCGGGTGCGGTCGGTGAAGCGACCGGGGTAATCGTAGACTTCCAGGGCCGGGGCGAATTCGCTGCGGTAGTCCGCTTCCATCTGCAGCTTGGGCTGCTCGAAGTCGTAGTCGCGCCAGCTGGCCTGGGTGCAGCGGGTTTCCAGGCGCACGCCGAAGGCGCGCACCACCTCGTGGTCGGCGGCCAGGCCGCTGTCCTGCTGGTAACTCAGCGGCGCGAGCTTGGGGAATACGCTGGCGTCGTCGCCGAAGACCAGGCGGTGGCCGGTTTCGCCGTGCTGGAAGTGGAAGCTGATGCCTTCCTCCTCGCACAGGCGCTGGATGAAGTGCAGGTCGGATTCGTCGTACTGCACGCAGTAGTCGCGCTCGGGGTAGAGGTAGCCGAGCTGGAACTGGTAGGCATCGCTGTGGATGCCGTGCTCTTCGAGGATCTGGCCAACGATCTGCGGCACCGTGAGGTGCTGGAAGATGCGCTGGTTGTGGCGGTGCGCCAGGTAGGCCAGTTGCGGGCGCAGGCCGATGCGGTAGCGGGTCAGGCGCTTGCCCGAGTCGCCCTGTTCGATGCTGTAGATCACCCCGTGCACGCCCTTGCCGGAGGGGCCGAAGGCCAGGTAGGCGGTCTGGTTGATCAGCGCATCGAGGTCGAGGTCGGCGCGTTGGCTGACCAGCTCGATGTCGAAACGGTAGGGCTTGTTGAGCGCCTCGCGGCCCTCGAAGCTCAGCACCTGCAGGTCGTTGTCGACGGCGGGAATGGTGAGGGTGATATGCGCCTGGTTGGCATCCAGCATGCCGTGGCCTCCATCCTTGAGTTGGGCGAGGGCTGAAGGGTGCCGGACGCCGGGCAGCGGTTCAATGATGGCATTCCCATACTATGCGCCGGGTCATGAAAAAACCGCCGCGGCGCCTGGGCTGGCGCCGCGCGGGTAAGCCTTCTCCTACAAGTCTTGCGGCTTCCAGCGGGTCAGCAGCAGCGCATTGCTGACCACGCTGACGCTGGACAGGGCCATGGCGGCGCCGGCGAACATCGGGTTGAGCAGGCCGGCGGCGGCCAGGGGAATGCCGATCAGGTTGTAGACGAAGGCCCAGAACAGGTTCTGGCGGATCTTCGCGTAGGTGCGTCGGCTGATCTCCAGCGCCGCCGGCACCAGGCGCGGGTCGCCGCGCATCAGGGTGATGCCGGCGGCGTGCATGGCCGCATCGGTGCCGCCGCCCATGGCGATACCGACGTCGGCGGCGGCCAGCGCCGGGGCGTCGTTGATGCCGTCGCCGACCATGGCCACCGTGCCCTTCTGGCGCAGCTCGCCGATCAGCCGCGCCTTGTCCGCCGGCAGCACCTCGGCGTGGGCCTGGTCGATGCCCAATATGCCGGCCACGGCGGC